>JAGRJO010000040.1:5273-12652 GCA_020442725.1 Lysobacterales bacterium | reverse complement strand
AACTCAGGAGGAGCTAAACTGGCTTTAATAGCATCAAATTCCTGTACTTCTTTTTGAGGATTGAATAGTTTAAGTAAATCTTTCACTGTATTCTCCCGACTTATTCGTTTTCTAACTCAATGTTCAAACCAAGTGAACGCACCTCTTTAACAAGGACGTTAAATGATTCCGGCATACCAGCAACAATTTCGTGCTGACCATCAACAATATTTTTATAAGTTTTGTTTCTGCCTACAACATCATCGGATTTAACTGTTAACATTTCCTGCAATGTGTATGCAGCACCGTAAGCTTCCAATGCCCACACCTCCATCTCACCGAATCTCTGACCACCGAATTGAGCTTTACCACCCAATGGTTGTTGTGTAACCAAAGAATAAGGACCAGTGGAGCGAGCATGCATCTTATCATCAACCAAGTGATTCAGTTTCAGCATGTACATGTAACCTGTGGTTACCGGTCTGTCAAATTTCTTACCGGTTCTTCCATCGTAAAGCACCGCTTGTCCACTGGTTGGTAGATCAGCTAGTTCTAACAATTTTTTGATGTTTTTCTCTTCAGCACCATCAAATACCGGTGTTGCCATTGGCACACCGCCTTTGAGATTGTGAGCCAGTTCCATGATTTCATCATCGTTTAACTCATCCAGATTGACTCGTTCTTTATCGATGTTGTAAATCTTGGTTAGGAATTCACGCAAATTATTTGCTTTTTCATTCTTCTCAAGCATCTCAGTAATTTTATCGCCCAAACCTCTGGCGGCCCATCCCAAATGAACCTCAAGTACCTGACCGATATTCATACGTGAAGGCACACCCAATGGATTCAGAACGATATCAACCGGTCTTCCGTTTTTATCAAATGGCATATCTTCCTCTGGCACAACCATTGAAATCACACCTTTGTTTCCATGACGCCCCGCCATTTTATCGCCTGGTTGAATTCGACGTTTCACCGCCAAATAAACCTTAACCATTTTCAAAACGCCGGGAGCCAAATCATCACCCGAAGTGATTTTCTTCTTCTTGTCTTCAAAACGCTCATCAAACAGTTTTCTTTGACGTTCAACCTGATCCGCCATCTGGTCGATTTGCTCAGAAACTTTAGCGTCACTGACTTTAACATCAAACCATTCGGATTCATCCAAACCATTTAAGTAGTCTTCAGTAACTTCAGCTCCTTTTTTCAAACCGGGAGCTTTAACAACTTTTTGCCCAACAAGAATGGAACGCAAACGTTGTTGAATCACTCCGCGCATGATTCTGAATTGATCGCGCAAGTCGTTACGAACCTGCTCAAGCAATTCATGTTCAATTTTTTCTGCGCGGTTCCCTTTTTCAACACCATCTCTGGTGAAAACTTGGACGTCAATAACAGTTCCGTGAGTAGAACTTGGAACTTTCAAAGAGGTATCTTTAACATCCAGCGCTTTCTCACCGAAAATAGCTCTCAGAAGTTTTTCTTCTGGTGTTAATTGCGTTTCTCCTTTAGGAGTCACTTTACCCACAAGAATATCACCAGGACCAACTTCTGCACCGACATAAACAATTCCAGAATCATCCAGTTTTGTCAGGGCGCTTTCACTGATGTTTGGAATATCAGCAGTAATTTCTTCTGTACCCAGTTTTGTATCACGAGCAATACAAGTCATTTCAACTATATGAATCGAAGTAAAACGATCGTCTTTTACAACTTTTTCAGAAATCAGAATCGAGTCCTCAAAGTTGTAACCATTCCAAGGCATGAAGGCAATCAACATATTTTGACCCAGAGCCAATTCACCTAAATCGGTTGATGGTCCATCTGCCAAAACATCACCAACATCAACCACATCACCGACATTCACCAAAGTTTTTTGGTTGATACATGTGTTTTGGTTAGAACGTGTGTATTTTGTCAAATTATAAATATCAACGCCCGGATCATCTTCAGCGATATGCTCTTCTGCAACACGAATTACAATTCTTGAGGCATCAGCCATTTCTACAACGCCCGGACGTCTGGCACTCACTGTTACACCAGAGTCACGCGATACAATTTTCTCCATTCCGGTTCCGACCAGTGGTTTATCTACTTTTAAAGTCGGAACAGCTTGTCGTTGCATGTTTGATCCCATCAGCGCCCTGTTCGCATCATCATGCTCAAGGAAAGGAATCAATGCCGCAGCCACTGAAACAATTTGTTTCGGCGATACATCCATATATTTCACATCTTTGGCTGGTGTCAGTGTTACCTCGCCATGATGACGTGATAAAACGAACTCATCTGTGAGTTTGCCTTTTTTATCCATTGTTGCATTTGCCTGTGCAATAGGATATTCACCCTCTTCTATTGCAGAAAGATAGACGATGTCACTAGTCACCACTCCATCATTTACTTTACGATATGGAGTTTCCAAGAAACCATATGAATTAGTTCTTGCATAAACCGATAATGAGTTGATCAAACCAATATTCGGCCCCTCAGGAGTTTCAATCGGACATAATCTTCCATAGTGTGTCGGATGCACGTCACGAACCTCAAAACCAGCTCTTTCACGAGTCAAACCACCTTGTCCAAGTGCAGAAATACGACGCTTGTGCGTAATTTCAGACAATGGGTTGTTTTGATCCATAAATTGTGACAACTGATTAGAACCAAAGAATTCTTTAACAGCAGCAGCAATTGGTTTTGCATTGATTAAATCTTGTGGAGTCAAACCTTCTGAGTCAGCTACAGTCAATCTTTCACGAACAGCTCTTTGAACACGAACCAGACCAACACGGAAGACATTCTCAGTCATTTCTCCAACAGAACGAACACGTCTGTTACCAAGATGGTCGATATCGTCAACAGCACCATTTCCGTTTCTGATATTTACCAACTCACGCATGACATTGATGATGTCATCATTACTTAGAGTTCCTGAGCCTTCATCTTCATTGATTCCCAAACGCTTGTTGAACTTCATACGTCCAACTTCTGACAAATCGTAACGATCAGGGTTGAAGAACATTCCTTCAAACAGAGCTTTTGATGATTCTTCTGTTGGTGGCTCACCTGGGCGCATCATACGATAAATCTCAACTAATGCTTCTAATTGCGAGCGAGTCGGGTCAACATTAACAGTTGTTGACATGTAAGGTCCATTATCCAAATCATTGACATATAAAATCTCAAATGACTTAACGCCGGCTTCACGCAACAATTCAAGAACTTCTTCAGTAATTGTTGCGTTAGCTTCAACAATCACTTCACCTGTTTCTTTATTGACAACCTGCTTAGCAATAATTTTGTCAAGCAAATAAGAATCTTCTAAAGAAATCGTTTTCATTCCTGATTTCGCTAACTGCTTTTCATGACGAGCAGTGATTCTTTTACCTTTTGGAACAATCACATCACTGCCATCTTTGATGTCAAAATCAAATACTTCGCCTTTCAGTTGTTGAGCAACCAGCTTCATGCTGGCACCAGTTTTTTTCAAAGAAATCGAAATTTTCTCAAAGAATAAATCTAAAATTTCTTCAGTTTCATAACCCAAAGCGCGCAGTAAAATTGTTGCGGGTAACTTTCTTCTTCTGTCAATCCTGACATACATGTTATCTTTTGGATCAAACTCGATATCAAGCCATGACCCACGGTAAGGAATAATACGAGCGGAATAAAGTAATTTACCTGATGAGTGAGTTTTACCTTTGTCATGATCAAAGAACACACCTGGTGAACGATGCAATTGATTGACAATAACACGCTCTGTACCATTAATAACGAATGTACCATTGGGAGTCATTAAAGGCAGATCGCCTAAATAGACATCCTGCTCCTTTACATTTTTTATTTTTTTATTTCTGACAGGGCTGTCTTTATCATAGATAACCAGTTGAACTTTGGCTCTCACAGTTGAACCGAATGTCAACCCCCTGAGCTTACACTCTGTAACATTAAAAACTGGTTTTTCGATATTTACACTAATATACTCGAGTTTAGCGTAACCGGAATAACTTTCGATGGGGAAAACTGACTTTAGTGCTTCATCCAAGCCACATTTCTCATCTTCAACCAAGCCCAAAAACTTGTCGTATGACTCAACCTGAGTCTTCAGTAAGAATGGGACATCCACAACTACCTTACTTCTTGCAAAATCCTTACGAATTCTTTTCTTTTCAGTGAACGAATAACTCATAACAACTGTTACCTATCTGAATAAATTTATCTTTTCCGGACTTCCGGTTTTATAAGGTTTCCAATACCTAAAACACTTTCCATGCTTAAGTTTTTAGCCGCAAATTTTACAAGAAAAAAAGTATATTTTCTCAAGCGACTAAAGGCCAGCGGATAAATCCGCCAGCCTTATGCTCAAATAAATAGCTGAGTATTTATTTAACTTCTACTTGCGCACCAGCTTCTTCAAGCTGTGCTTTAATAGATTCTGCTTCTTCCTTAGAAACACCTTCTTTAACTGGTGTTGGAGCTCCTTCTACCAAGTCTTTAGCTTCTTTCAAGCCTAACCCTGTAACTCCCCGTACTGCTTTAATAACACCAACTTTCTTATCACCAAAGCTAGAAAGAATAACGTCAAATTCAGTTTTCTCTTCAGCAGCAGCACCTGCATCACCACCGGCAGCAGGAGCAGCAACTGCAACAGCTGCAGCAGCTGATACACCAAATTTATCTTCCATTGCTTCAATTAACTCAACAACTTCCATAACACTCATGTTTGAAATTGCTTCCAAGATATCGTCTTTAGAAACGGCCATCTTATTTCTCCAAAATACTTATAAATTATAAAAAATAAACATAAATCATCAAAAAGATAATTTATGCAGCTTGTTTTTGATCGCGAATTGCTGCAATAGTACGAACCAATTTTGCATGTGGTTCCGCCATTGTGCGAACGAATTTTTCGATAGGTGCTTTCATTACACTCATCAATTGGCTAATAGCTTGTTCTTTAGTTGGTAATGATGCCAAACGACTAAGTTCAGATGCATCAAATACTTTACCGCCTATAGAAACAACTTTTGTTATTAGCTTATCATTCTTCTTTGCGTATTCTTTAATCAAACGAGCCGCACAACCCGGATCTTCCTGAGAGAAAGCATAAATCATTGGACCAACCAACGAGTCTTTCACACATTCAAAATCCGTGCCTTCAACTGCACGTTTAACTAATGAATTCTTAGCAACTTTTAAATAAACACCCGTTTTTCTTGCCTCTGAACGCATTTCGGTAAATGCATCAACAGTAGTACCGATATACTCAGAAACAACCAACGAATGAGCATTCGCTGCTACGCTAGCAATTTCAGCAACCACAGCCTTCTTTTGTTCTAGACTTAAAGCCATGTTTACCTCCTTTGATAAACGTATCAAACAAACCTGCAATGAATTATCATCACAGTACTTTGGTGGCCATTCAATATCTTCAAATTAATTGCAGACTATCAGGCTTCACCATCTACGCAGGAAATTAAGAAAAAATAATTTTCACCTGCGGTCTTTGACGGCCGTCACACTGACAGCCCTCAAAATTCATCTTTACAGATTTTTTATCTGTAAAATATATTACTTAAGATCAAGTGTCGATTGATCAATTTCCAGACCAGGGCCCATTGTTGATGAGACACTAATCTTTCTGATGTATTTTCCTTTAGCTGTTGATGGCTTTTTCTTGATTAAATCTTTTAACAAAGCCATCAAGTTTTCAGTCAATGCGTCTGGAGAGAAGTTCGCTTTCCCAATCATTGCATGAATAATACCTGCTTTATCAACACGATACATTGCTTGACCGGATTTATTATTTTTAACGGCTGTAACCACATCAGGAGTCACAGTTCCAACTTTAGGATTTGGCATCAAACCTCTAGGACCGAGAATCGTACCTAACTTACCAACAACGCGCATTGCATCAGGTGAGGCAATCACAACATCAAAATCCATTAAACCGCCTTTGATTTCATCAGCTAAATCATCCATACCCACATAATCAGCACCAGCTTCTTTTGCTTCATCAGCTTTTGGACCTTGTGCGAATACTGCAACTTTAACAGTTTTTCCAGTTCCTTGCGGCAGAATTGTTGCTCCGCGAACCACTTGGTCGGATTTAGTTGGATTAACACCCAATTTTATAGCTACATCAATTGATTCATTAAATTTAACTTTTGAATTATCACTCAAAAACTTGAATGCATCTGCCAATGAATACAAACTATGTTTATCGAAGCTCTCACGAATCGCTTTCAATCTTTTTCCAATTTTAGCCATTATTCTACTCCCTCAACATTGATACCCATACTTCTTGCTGTACCTGCTATTGTGTTTACAGCAGCATCAAGAGATCCCGCAGTCAAGTCAGGCTCTTTTGCTTTTGCAATTTCTTCTAATTGCTCACGAGTAATCGTACCCACTTTATCAGTGTTTGGCTTACTACTACCGCTCTTCAAACCTAATGCTTTTTTGATTAGCACAGAAGCAGGAGGGGTTTTAGTAACGAACGAGAAACTTCTGTCGTTATAAACTGTAATTACGACTGGAGTTGGAAGACCCGGCTCAAGATTTGCAGTTTGTGCATTGAAAGCCTTACAGAATTCCATAATGTTTACACCATGCTGACCCAAAGCAGGACCAACAGGCGGACTTGGATTGGCTTTTCCTGCAGCAACCTGCAGTTTGATATAAGCCATTACTTTTTTTGCCATTTTATATTCTCCGGGTTCAAGCGCTTGAGTTCACAAGCTCCCCATTGCTATATATCAATAAAAACTTTACAGCTTCTCGACTTGGCCAAAGCCCAACTCAACAGGAGTGGAACGACCAAATATAGAAACCGCAACACGAATTTTACTTTTTTCGTAATTAATATCTTCAACTTCACCGTTGAAGTCAGCAAACGGACCGTCTACAACACGAACCATTTCACCAATATTAAATAAAATTTTAGGTTTAGGTGCATTTTCACCATCTTGAACGCGCTGCAATATTGCATCTGCTTCACGTTTTGTAATTGGAGCAGGCTTTTCTTTGGTTCCACCAATAAAACCCATCACCTTAGGCGTTTCTTTAACTAAATGCCATGAATCGTCATTCATTTCCATTTCAACAAGCACATAGCCCGGAAAGAATTTTCTCTCACTTTGCCTTTTTTGTCCTTTACGCAATTCGACAACAGTCTCAGTTGGAACCAGCACCTCACCAAAGTACTCTTGCATACCCATGCGTTCAATCCTCTCAATTAAGGATTGACAAACTTTATGTTCAAAATTTGAATACGCGTGTACTACATACCAGTGCTTAGCCATAATTCACCTTTAACCAAAGAAATAACCGACAAGCCAACTGAAGAAAAAGTCAACCAACGACAGAAACAAACCAATCACAATGACCACAACCAAAACAACCAG
>JAGRJO010000040.1:0-3697 GCA_020442725.1 Lysobacterales bacterium | reverse complement strand
TTGGTTAAAGCTGCCGTTAAAGTTGTTTTACCATGATCAACGTGACCAATCGTTCCCACATTAACATGCGGCTTATTGCGTTCAAATTTTTCTTTAGACATTGCTCTATTACTCCACTCTAGTGTAAGCGTTTCTTAAAATTATTTAAGTCGAAACCCAAAACATTGTTATTCATTTTAGTTTGAGACTCGCATCCTGCTCTAGCTACCACAAATGGTGCCCATAACTGGAATCGAACCAGTGACCTCTTCCCTACCAAGAAAGTGCTCTACCGACTGAGCTATATGGGCAGTTCATATCTGGAGCGGGTGATGGGAATCGAACCCACGCGATCAGCTTGGAAGGCTGAAGTTCTACCATTGAACTACACCCGCTAAGGCACTTTTAATATGGTGGAGGGAGGAGGATTCGAACCTCCGAAGTCAGAGACAGCAGATTTACAGTCTGCCCCCGTTGGCCGCTTGGGTATCCCTCCGGCTCAAACAAAGCAAGGCATTTTGCAAAAAAAGATATACCTTGTCAATGTTAATCTGTATTTTTTTTATAATTACCTCCTTTAATACCAAAACATTAAAGGATATTTGCAAATTTGTCAGTTGGTGACAATCTTTGAACGATGATTAATCAACTAGTGGTTGCCAGTAATTATTTTTGCAGGTCGCGGATTGTACATGAGTTTTATCATAAAGAAAATCACAAAATTCATAAACTCTAGCAAATTTTGCAGAAATACCAATAACCAATGATTTTATAAACTCTGATTGATTACTTAAATAGTTTAAAGCTATTACTTTTGACTCTTTATTGAGATTATCCCAGTTATAAAACAAGCTCTCTGCAATGCTGAAAACAACTTGTTTTTCATAAGCTCCGTATTTTATTGCGTTGTCAAAATTATTTGAAAAATTGTTACTTTGAATTGCTTCCGCTTGTAACATACCAGAGAAATAATATGGCCAGGATGGTCTTGTGGATAAAAGGCCTAAATACTCTTCTGTGAGATTAATCAATTGCTCTGACGAGCCTGAGTCCAATAGATTTGCACGCAACTGCAACTCTGTCATTGCAGGATTAATCACATACGAGGCGAACCATCCTGAATCACTCATTTGAAATCCTTCTAAGCTAATATCACTTTGTTTCTTGAAATATTTGGCATTAAATTGCACTCTAAAATCTTCTAATAACAATGCTGATTTAAATATGGAGTAATAGAAGAACAAGCAAATTACGAGTCCAGTTATAACTACTACCGAGTATATCTTTTGCTTGCTTAAAATCATAAAACCCCAATCCTCACAGGAAGCTGATTTGTCTACTTTTTACTGCCCGGGGATTTATGATAACCATAGTGGCCGTAATAGTTTCCTTCATACTTATAATATCTGCCATACCTTGCTTTATTGGTTTTTAAACGATTCAACGAAACACCAATAATTTTAGCCGAAACTCTTTTTAAGCGGGTAATTGCACTTTCAATAAGTTGCGATGGTGTAGATTCATGCTTAATTACAAATAACACTCCATCCACTTTTTGAGATAATACCAAGGCATCACTCACTGCCATAACCGGTGCACAGTCAATAATTACAAACTTATACCTCTCTTTTAATTTGGCCAACAACAAGTCAAATTTTTCAGAAGATAGCAACTCTAGTGGATTTGGTGGAATCATTCCTGATGAAAGTATATGCAGATTCTTTGAGCGAGCATCAACGGTGATACTTTCGGAAAAACCGGATTCACCCGAAATAAATGAGGACAAACCTTTAGCATTCTTGCCCCCCATATTTTTTTTCACCATAGGTCTACGTAAATCAGCTTCAACCAATATCGCATCACCTAAATGTGACAACGAGTGAGCCAGGTTCATTGCTATTGTGGTTTTCCCCTCACTGGGCACGGTTGAGGTCACAAGAATAGACTTATTAGTTTTATCAGGTAATGATAATAATACACCCGTCCTCAAAGTACGGATAGATTCAGAAAACGCCGATTTTGTCGATTCAACAAATTGTAATGCCGGCGAAACTTCATCCTTTTTCTCGATAATATTAGGTAACATCCCAATAACCGGTACCCCAAGTTTCTTTTCCACTTCATCGCTTGATCGAAAAGTATTATCAAAATGCTCCAACAAGAATGCTGCCAAAACACCTAAAACAACACCTATAAACATTCCGATAGCCAAAATAATTTTTTTGTTGGGTTTGTATGGCCCTTTCGGAACAACTGCTTTATTCAAAACTCTGGCATTAATCGTTTGCACAGAAGCTGTTTTTACCGCATCAGTTTCTTTTGACTGTTTCAAGAATGCCGCGTAAATTTGTTTGTTATATTCATAATCTCGTTTAAGCGCATCATATTCAAAAGCCAATTCATTACTTGTTGAAATTTCGCCTTTTATAGATGACAAAGCGGACTCTTCAAATTCGATTTCTTTCGCAATTGACTCATAATCAGCGACCAACAAATCTGCTGTTGTTTGTAAAATAGAATAATACTCTCTTTCTGCCAGTTTTCGCGCTTCAATCGCTCGTTTCATCTTTGGATGTTTCGGACCATAAACCAAACCAAGCTCTGAAACTTCAGAAACCGCTGAAGCATATTTGGATTTTTGGTTGATAACCTCTGATTTCTCCAAAATATCCGGAACTCTTGCCAAATTAACCGGGTCATTTCCAACGCTTTTAACCCGACGATAAACCGCCTCCAAATTGAGTTTCTGCCTTTTTAGCTCTGTGATTCGAGCATTCTTATCACTCAACTCTTGTACTGCCAAATCATCTCCGGTTTCCGGTAAGAAAATTTTATGCTTATTTTGAAACTCTCTTAATGCCTGCTCAGAAACCTCAACCTTTTTTTCCAGTTCCGGTAATTGCTTGGAAATACTCTCGCCGGTTCTCTGTTTTGCATTGATATTGGATTCGATAACTTCTTCGATATAGGATTCCGCTAAGGCATTCGCTTTTAAAGTTGCCAAAAACGGGTCGTAATCATCAAACGAAATAGTAAAGACACCACTACCTTTTGCCTGATCAACACTCATGGTGCTGCCAATATTGGCCATCGCCATTTCGAACAGTTCTTCTTTGGTTTTATCCGAATAGTCTTTAACCTCATATCCCGGGAGCAGTTTTTCATACCATTTCAATTCGTGCTTTTTAGGAATAAATTTTTCAACCCCAATTCTTTCAACAACTCGCTTTGCGACAGGAATTGATCTTAAGACGTAAACCTGATTTGGATAAAACTCCCTGTCCATCCCCATTAAACCAAATATCTGATCTAACGAAGCCATTTTGGCCGGCCTTTCAATCAACAAACTGGAACTGGATTGATAAACGGGTTTCGCTTTTATTGCCCAATAAAAGGCAAATAATGAAGATAATAGAATGAATGAAAAAATAACAATCCAATGTTTTCTTGCTAATGACAAAAAGCTCTTTAAATCAAGAGCTTTATTTTCAACATCGTTATAACGATCCTGTTGTTGCATATTAAACCATTCCGAATTGATAAAACTTAAAGAAAATCAGAAAAAACTTTCTTTGACAATAATAATATCACCTGAAGCTATGCTTTCATCGAGGGAAATCTTCCTCTCAGAACTTTCATCTTCTCCAGCTTCAGTGATATATATTTTCTTTTTATTGGCACGTTCAGTGAACCCACCTGCTAATGCAACTGCTTTTCT
>JAGRJO010000409.1 GCA_020442725.1 Lysobacterales bacterium | reverse complement strand
CCAAATTGAAAATAGTATGGCAGTACTTCTTTATTGAGTCTCTTCACAAACCCCGGATGCTGATGAAATGACTTTAGCTCTGAAGCAAACAAAAACTCAGATTCTCCAACATGGTAATAAAGCGGTTTAACACCTGCACGGTCACGAACCAGAAATGTTTTTTGTTCAATCTTATCCAGAATTGCAAAAGCAAACATTCCGATAAACTTTTCCAGACAATCCATGCCCCAATGCTTGTAGGCATATAATATGACTTCTGTATCCGAACCGGAGACGAACTTCTGTCCCAGAGTTTCCAGTTCCTCTCTAATGATTTTGAAGTTATAAACCTCTCCGTTAAAAACCAGAATATAATTTCCGCAATCTGAAACAAACGGCTGATGCCCTTTCTTTGAAACATCCTGTATAGACAAGCGGTTTTGCCCCAAATGCACAAACGAATCCGCAACAGCCTCGACTAAAGTTCCGGTGTCATCCGGTCCTCGATAACGCAAAACCTCCAGCATCGACTCAACAACCGA
>JAGRJO010000408.1 GCA_020442725.1 Lysobacterales bacterium | reverse complement strand
CGGTGTAGATGCTGTAGGCGCATGGTCTAAGTATGGTCCAGGTGGACATGATGCCAACGGAAACGAAATTGTGGTAGCTGTGGTCGATGGTGGCGTGGATATCACTCACCCCGATCTTGAAGCCAATATTTGGGTAAACCACGGTGAAATTCCAAACAATGGTAAAGATGATGATAACAATGGGTTCATCGATGATATCAATGGATGGAATGCATACAATAATACAGGCGCAGTAGAATCTGATTATCACGGTACACACGTTGCCGGAACTGTTGGTGCTGTTGGTAACAATGGTATCAATGGAACAGGGATCAACTGGGATGTAAAAATCATGGCCGTAAATGGTTCATCAGGAAGTACATCTACTGTGTTAAAAGCTTATGGTTATGTTTTAAAGCAAAAACAATTATGGCTTTCTTCTCATGGAAAACAAGGTGCCAACGTTGTATCAACAAATTCTAGCTTCGGCGTGGACTACGGTGATTGCACATCTAACGACTTCCCGGCGTGGAACGATATGTATAACGAA
>JAGRJO010000407.1 GCA_020442725.1 Lysobacterales bacterium | reverse complement strand
AGCGTTAAAAAGTCCGATCGAAAGCGAAAGCGATATTGAGAATCATGCATTACGGCCCATGTCGTTGGATGATTTTACCGGACAACGCCATGCCTGCAGCAATTTGCGAGTGTTTGTGGAAGCCGCGCGCAAACGTAAGGATGCGTTGGATCACACTTTACTTTATGGCCCGCCTGGACTTGGCAAAACGACCCTCGCTCACATCATCTCGCGCGAAATGGGGGTGGGGTTTCGCTCTACTTCTGGCCCGCTTCTCACTAAAGCAGGAGATCTGGCGGCCATTCTCACTAATCTGCAAGCGGGTGATGTGTTGTTTATTGATGAAATTCATCGCCTCAACGCTGCCGTGGAAGAAGTACTTTATCCCGCGATGGAAGATTTTAAACTCGATCTCGTCATCGGTGAGGGTCCTGCTGCGCGCACCATGTGCATTGATCTGCCACGTTTCACATTGGTAGGCGCCACCACACGTCTAGGGCTCATATCCAATCCGCTACGCGATCGTTTCGGCATTCCGGTTAAGCTAAATTTCTACG
>JAGRJO010000406.1 GCA_020442725.1 Lysobacterales bacterium | reverse complement strand
AGCAGAAGGTGCTACCGGTTGTTTACCGGAATAATAAGAATGAGCCGTTCGACCACAATGCCATAACTGACAAAACATCTTGCCTCCACGTTCATGTACCGCTTTTGTCACCTTTCTCCAACCTTTGACTTGAGCTTTAGAAAAAATCCCGGGAGTATTTGGATAACCTTGAGCAATCGGGTCAATAATAGTGGCTTCAGAAACAATCAAACCCACATCGGCTCGTCTGGCATAATAATCAACCATTTGTTGTGTTGGCACTAGTTTTTCATCAGCAAAACATCTGGTCAAAGGTGCCATTACGATTCGGTTTGTTAAAGTCAATTCCGAGTTCAGTTTGTATTCCTGAAATATTTTTTCTGTCATATTTATTAAATCCAAGTTAATCCGGTTAATTATAGCATTTGTTGACTTGAGGTTAGAGGCTCTTCATATTATTCCGTTAAAATTTTCATGAATGATGACCTTCCCCCCAAAAAAAGAACCATGACAAGGATGAGATTTCCAATTAAACTACAACGCAGGAGATCTCAAAATG
>JAGRJO010000405.1 GCA_020442725.1 Lysobacterales bacterium | reverse complement strand
AGTAATAAAAGCGGCAGAGCGATAATAAGATTTATGCCCAGACCAGGCAGCGGCAGTGCCGTCGGCAGGGCGAAAATAAAAAGAAAAAAGCCAAATCCGCGCTCATGGAAGCCTTTTAAAACCTCATCTAAAGTGACGTGCTCTCCAGAGAGTTGACTGTCCAGATCTTGCAATAATTCAGATATGCTTCGAATGCTCATATAACACACCTATAGTTTTGTTGATTCTTTGTACAGGATCGTATAAACCCTTGGAAGCTATAATCTATGGTGTGCCTCTGTGGCGGAACTGGTAGACGCGCCGGATTCAAAATCCGGTTTCTTCGGAAGTGAGAGTTCGAGTCTCTCCGGAGGCACCATATTTCTCAATATCCCTAAAAAATGTTCTTGATTTGTTCTTATTTTTGATCTAAGATCCTGAGCAGACAACGCCAAAATTTTATCTTTTCCCGCCTTCTCCTTGTGAAGCGCGGGTTTTTTATTGTTCAGAACAAAGGAGAAAACGATGACAACAACACTCACGAGAACAAGAATTGGGTTGG
>JAGRJO010000404.1 GCA_020442725.1 Lysobacterales bacterium | reverse complement strand
GCATAATCTGGATTGTTTTTGATCAATGCACAAGTCTGATAACCATCTAAACGTGGCATCATGATATCCACAAAAATAATATCTGGGTTATGATCGACAATCTTAGCCAAGGCATCAAAACCATCAATGGCGGTTACAACTTCGCAGCCAGCTTTTTGCAATAACGTTTCTGCGGTACGGCGAATGGTCTTTGAGTCATCAATCACCATTACTTTTAAACCATCAAAATTATTTTCCATTATCTCTGTCCTATTAATGACTATTTATTCGTAGTGCTATCTATAAGTACAGATTATCACTCTAATCTGCCAATCTAAGCTATCAATACAAAACAATAAGCGGTTATCTTAATTTATCAGTGAACGTATTTTATCTAAAGATAAACAGCAAACCCTGTATTGTGCTCGATCATAATAGCTAAATTTTCACCATCAGTATCTGCCTATTTACCAGCGCATTACCATCAGTCACTATACGCACTTTATGGTAAATCTTCTTAGCAAATTGCGCGGTATTTTAAGTGCTATTAAGCGGTGATAATAC
>JAGRJO010000403.1 GCA_020442725.1 Lysobacterales bacterium | reverse complement strand
ATCAAAATCACACCCCATAGCTTTGCATCAACGCCTAAGAAGTTCACAGTCACAGCACGCAGCATTGAATAGTATGGCGTAAAATACCATACAGGTGCTATATGATCAGGCGTTTGCAGTGTATTCGCCGGTATAAAGTTGTTATGCTCCAGGAAGTAACCGCCCATTTCAGGCGCAAAGAAAATAATTCCACAGAACACAATCAAGAACACAACAACACCAAATATGTCTTTCACGGTGTAGTAAGGATGGAAAGGAATGCCATCAACCGGTATTTTTGTTTGTGGATTCTTGTTTTCCTTGATTTCGATACCGTCGGGGTTATTTGAACCCACCTCATGTAAAGCGATAACATGAACAAACACCAGCACTACAATCAATACCGGCAGCGTTACAACATGGTATGCAAAGAATCGATTCAACGCAGCATCTGACAACATGAAGTCGCCCAAGATCCAGTTATGCAAAGTCTCGCCAATTAAAGGAATGGCTTCAAACATGCTGACAATTACCTGCGCACCCCAGTAAGACATTTGACCCCAT
>JAGRJO010000402.1 GCA_020442725.1 Lysobacterales bacterium | reverse complement strand
AAAACCCAAAGACCTCAAACAATTGCCTGGATTATCGACCAGTACGCACATGTTAAAAAAGGAGATGTGATTGTGCGTTTTGACGGCGTTCCTTTTCAGTTGGAAGTGGATGCTGCTGAGTATGAAATCAGCAAATTACAATTCAGTAAAAATAAAAAGCAACGCGAAATGGACTTATCTATTGAAGATTTTAATAATGAAGAAGAGGTTGTCAATTTTGAATATTTGATGGCTAAAAAATTCAATATTGACGACCCTTTGCTCTATACCAAAATTGAAATGATTGAGGCATCCGATAACGAAGAGTTTCTGGAAGCAAAGACACAACACTTACAAAAGATGGAAAGCCACTATCAGGACAAATCGTTATCTGAGGTAAATTTAATTGATTCACAAAGTGAATTTCAAAAGTCAAAAATAGATGTCAACCGAGAGAATCTTGAGAGTCTTGAAATTAAAGCGCCTCATGACGGTATTGTCGTTCTTAAAAAATCCTGGGATGACACCATTCCACAAGCCGGTAAATCTGTTTTTCCGGGAATGAAACTGGCTTCTCTTCCTGATTTATCATC
>JAGRJO010000401.1 GCA_020442725.1 Lysobacterales bacterium | reverse complement strand
GGTGCAGTCCTACTGGTGGCGGACCCGGCAGATGCGCAGGGCGTCGCCGCTGATCGAGGCGGCGCGGGTGCAACTTGGGTTGACGCCTGCTCAGGTGGATCAGCTGTTCATCACAGCAAAGTCACTGGAGCCGCACCTCTGAATGCCCCACAGGATGCCCCACAGTTAGCGCCCAACGATGCCCATCTATGCCCAATCCAGCGGGCAGAAATGAAAAGGCCGCCAGTAGAATCAACTACTTGGCGGCCGGTGTTGGTGGAGGCGGGGGGAGTCGAACCCCCGTCTAACAGTTGAATCAGAAGCACCGAAGCACACTAAACAGACAACGGACAGACCATGACCATCGCGACGACCGACATCAAGCTCAGGACCAGCGAACGGCTGACCGACAACGCCGACGGCGGCGGCCGGCGCACGGCTGGCACCATCGTCGACGGGCAGTTGAATAATCTGTTCCAAGACACCAGCCGGCTCGACCGCGTCACCGGCCGCGTCAGCCTGCGCAAGGCCTACATGCACGTCGACACGGCCAACGTCGACACGCTGCTCGGCTCGCACGTGATCCTCACCGATCCGCCCGA
>JAGRJO010000400.1 GCA_020442725.1 Lysobacterales bacterium | reverse complement strand
ATTACCGCCTGCATGATACCGATAGGACCGGCGGCTAATACCGCACGCTCATAATCAAGACCGCTCATCAAGACTTTAACACCTTCGTTTAGACCGCCTAAGATATTTTCTTTGGGTACTTCAACATTGTTAAAGGTCATCTCGCCAGTATGACTACCACGCATGCCGAGCTTATCGAGTTTCTGCGCCGTGCCAAAACCTTCCATACCTTTTTCAACGATAAATGCCGTCATACCTTTGCCACCTAACTCTGGATTGGTCTTAGCATAAACCACCATCACATCAGCATCAGGACCATTGGTAATCCACATTTTGCTACCATTTAGCACATAATGACCGTCTTTTTCTTCGGCTTTCAGCTTCATACTGACCACATCTGAGCCAGCGCCAGTTTCACTCATGGCTAGTGCACCGATAAATTCACCGCTGATAAGTTTTGGCAGATATTTTTGTTTTTGAGCTTCACTGCCATTACGTTTGATTTGGTTGATACACAGATTTGAATGCGCACCATAGCTCAGCGCTACAGAGGCAGAGGCACGGCTAATCTCTTCCATCGCGACCATATGAGCGACGTAACCCA
>JAGRJO010000003.1 GCA_020442725.1 Lysobacterales bacterium | reverse complement strand
CGATGCATGATAAACAGCCAAATGACTAATAAAGGAACAATCGCATGCAGCCAGTATAAGATTTTTCTTACCTGTATGTTTTTAACTTCAAAAAACGGTAGTCCTCGTGTAAGTAATAATCCGGTAATCAACAAAATAATGGCAAAAACAAAAAGTGCGTATCCTGCCTTAACCGCTCTTCTATTAGGGCGATCAAAGGTGTTGTTGATGTGAATCCAGCCATAGACAATGACCGGTATCACAATCAGCAAACCCAAAACCAGATGCAACAAAAACATGTATAAATAAATCTGGTCTTGCAAAATTCTGCCACTCAACCATTCTGTCAATGTAATTAATGAAAGATAAATTGAATTGATTACCAGTATTGCAAATGCAACAAATAATATTTTCAATAAAATTTTTAATTTGGGACCGACTGCCGGTCTGGCTCTTCTTTTTACTGGTTGATTCATATTTAACGCCCTGATTGATATCTTGTATTGTATTTTTGATTCAATTTTTTGGATTTTGCTGAAACATTTCCGGAACTTGGTATCGGTTCAAGAGTTTCACCGTTATGAGTTAAAATATCCATATCTTTCGCCCAACCGTGAAATTTTAATAGAAAATATCGCTTAAAACCTTCCTGCAATTCAGGCAAGTCATCTTTAAAGCTCAGTTCAATACTTTCTCCGGCTCCTATAATCGCCAAAGCATTGTCTTTGTTCTGAACCAATTCGCTAACATCTCCCAAACGAGTGTATGCTCCTTTCATATATCGAGTGTCCCAAAACGGTTGCACATTATTCATGTCATAACTTGGAACACGTTGTTCATTATCAGTACGTTTCGGATAACCTAACTGAAACAATCGAGCATCTGTAAGCCAAAGTTTGTGAGAAACAACATCATTTGCTTGTTTTGATTGAAACACTGCCAACTCATCAAAATAGATTTCCATGTTTGTTCGGATTCTAATTTTGTTAGTTTTCTCAGGAATATTCAAAGGAACTGAAGCAACCCTTGGCATTCCTGCCGGATAGCCGAATTGTGAAAGGATTGTTTTCCATTGACCATCATGGAAATACTCAATTGTCGGAGCTTGTGCCACTTTTCCGGCTTGCCACGCAGCAAACATCGTTTGTGAATAACCATATTCCACCCAACCACTCATCAGCAAATGATAGTCTCCAAACAATTCTTCTGGAAATTCCAATGTTACTATTTGTTCATCCACCAAACCTAAAAAGCGATGATCATCGTTAATAATTTCAGCAGCAACCTTATCAGTTGAATGAATACTTGATGTTATTTCCTCTCCATGTTTGTTAAAGGCTCGTTTTGGACGTATCAAATCGTTGTAAAACAAAGGAACTCCGCTTGCTTTGGGTTCTGAGATAACCATTCTTTCATCCAAAACTACCGAATAACTTTCAGGAACATCTATCACTTCAAGTTTCATGGAATCCAGATACGCCGACTCTTCCATTGGTTCGGTAAATTGAATTTTGAAATAACCGTTTTCAGAACTGATTTGTCCGTCATTCAACAAATAATTCTCCCAAGGTCTTGGTTCACCGTATTCATGCCTGCCAAGTGCAAAACCTATTCCTCCAACCCCTAAAACATCACTGACAAACTCATACTTCCCTTTGTTCTTTACAAATATAACCGGGCAACTTGATAATTGTCTTTGAGTTTCGGTAATGGCATGAAATTTTCCGACTTCAAGCCCAATTTCAGACTGATAAACACCATCCGACCATTCCATATCCAGATAATCAATGGTTGGTTTCATTCCGCCGGCGATCGAAATCGGTTGATAATCCTGACTCGTTCCGCTTTGATTAAAAAAAACATCTCCAGCAGCATAAAACGAACCACTTCTGAGCGTGAATGAAGTCCCGATACCTGAATAATTGGAACGAACCGAATTAGCCTGATCTTCTTTGCCGGAAAAATTGAGTAACATAAATTTTCCTCGATTTTTGCTGGCAGGAACATGCCATAACTGATTGTTAGTTAAAGCAATAATATCAGCCCCGTTGATAGTGTTAAAAATTTTGAAGTCGGAAATATTATCAACCGAGATTTGTTCAATGGTTTTTCCTGCTTGATTGATTATATTGATGGATTGATTATCTGCCAGCAAAAATTCTTTTTGTGAATTACCGTTCACATCAGCAGACAAAATCATTTGCGACTTGAGTTTCGTATCAAATTCACCGGTTCTTTTAATTTTTCTCTGATCAAATTGTAAAACATAAGTTTTACCCGCTTCACCCGAAACAGATATTTCCAAGACTCCATCAACATCATTATCAGCAAAAGTGAGTCCTTTGAGTGAGTTTGAAAATATCTCAGACTCAATATATTGGTAATCCCACATTCTGTCATTTAAAAGTATGGATATATTATTCTCTGCCAGCAAAACAATATCAGTATCCCGGTCATTATCTATATCATGAGCATAAATTTGTAGATAACCCGAATCATTTGCTAAATTGGTTTGGCTTGATAAAGCCGTATAAGTACCGTTGAGATTGTTATTCCATATTTCAAATCGACCCTCGGTATTGAGCAATAAAATATCCAAATCACCATCATGATCAGCATCAATGAATCTCACCGCTTTTGACTGCAAATCCGGCATTTTAGCACCATTCATATCAACTTTCTCAAAGCCGGAGTCAGTTTGTAGATATAACTGATCCGTTAATCCGGTTGCATAAAAATCAATTTTATTATCGTTGTTGATATCACCCCAAGCCAAATTTTCAGCATTTGTCTGAAGATTAGTTGTCAAAGTCGCTAATTCTTTGGGATTAGTTATGAAATCGTCATAAATTTTAAGAGTGTTATCCGAAACCACATACAACTGAGTTTTGGCATCTCGGTTGAGATTCACTAAACCAAAGGTTTGAATCGTTTTTGATGAGTCGATATTCAGTTCGTTTTTTTCTAAAAAGAATGGTGGGATAAATTCAGAGAGTTCAGATTTTTTTCCATTATCATCGGGATAAGGTTGTGCATTTGCCTTTGTACCCATGCGAGTGTATTTGATTTCTGCCAAAACAGCTTTGGGATTGTTATCTAACTTTTTATAGGCTTCCAAATATTCGGTTGCTTGTTCTGTCTGTTCCAATCTTTGCGAAGCCATAAAAGCACCATAATAAGCACTTCTGAGGTAAGAGTTCGCCGAAATCGCCTTTTGATAATAGTCCAACGCCGTTTGTGAATCAGCATTTTGCAAATAACATTGCCCCATAAAATAAAGCGCATAAGCGTCCTGAGAATCTTTTTGAACGACAATCTGCAAACTTTGTAAGGTCGTTTCGCAATCACCCTGATTGAATTTAAGAATTCCTACTATGTAGTGTGCGACAATATTATCCGGGTTTTCTGCAATCAGTTGTTGTGAAATTTCTATGGATTTTTCTTCATCACCGGTTTTTTGTCTGTTTAACAAAGCGATTGCGAGATTTTGTTTTGCCAAATCCCAATCGGGAGCTGAATTCACCAGTTCTTGAAAAGTTTGACTGGCTTTATCATAGTCAAAATAACCCATTTCACCAACTCCCTGATTGTTCAGGCTGATTTGTGAGTCTGATGGCTGAAACTTTTCTGTGGGCGCTGCTGAGATTGTTGTTTCCTGATTGTCCGATGAGCAACCTGCCAACCCCAACAATAACCCGATTAAAATTATTTGGAAAAAACTATGAGTTCTTTTTAGCATTTTGAATTCGTTTGTTTAATGATTCGATAGTCGGGATTTTCGCAATCGGGTTAAAGCCGATTTCATTTTGGTAATTATAAGCATTTTTTCTAAAGTGTGACTGCATGTCGTGGCCTTTTCGCCTTTTGCGTTCCTCTCGCAATGCGCCGATATCAATCGGTGCAACTACTATTTTCTCTCCCGAATTAGAACCGGTACTTGCTAAGATTCTGCCATCAAAATCAACAATCATAGAGCCACCGGGCCAACTGAATGGCGGATAATTGGCAAATTGAGCTCCTTGATTGGCAGCAACCACATAAACCATGTTTTCCAACGCACGAGTGCGATTAACCAAGGTCCACCATTCCATCGGAGATTCCGCTCCCCAAGGATCCATGTAAGCTGAAACCCGATTGATGACATCAGCACCATTGGCTGTAATTTGCCGAATGCATTCCGGAAAAAGCCAGTCGTAACAGATTGCAACTCCCAGGTTTCCAATCTCAGTTTCTACAACAGGAAATAACGGCAAATCATAATCCGGTAAATCGGCCGGCGATGTGTGAACTTCCCAAGGAATCCACGGATTAATCTTGCGATATTTGGACAAAATACCTTGCGGTCCAATAAGTAACGTGGTGTTAAAAACATGCCCGGGATACTTTTTGTCTTTCTCCAGAAAACTGGCTGTTTGAATATAAATTCCGTATTTTTTACAGAGTTTGTGATAAGAATCAGTGTATTCGTTGGGCAATTCAACAGCCAGTTCCTTATGAAGCTCTTTAGCCGTTTGATAAATTGGTACTTGATGACCAAACTCAGGTAGAACGAACAGACGAACATCAAAAAATGGCTCATAACCCAGCAGTGTTTGTTCAATCATCATACACATTGAACGAACTCGCTGAGGAATTTCTTTTCGACTCTTTGGAGCAGGAAAATCTGTTTGAATGGAAGCTGCGTAGTATCTCATATCGCTAGTAAAATTTACTGTTAATTCAAGATTCTAACACAGCCTAACTTAAGCTGATAGAGTCAGTTACAATTCAAATACAATTCTTACTTCTGTAGTTAATGTATCTGTGATACCGTAATTCCTGGGCGGTTCAAATTTCCACTGGTTGACCGCATCTAACGCAGACTTTATGAATATTTTCTGGTTTCGTAAGGTTCCTACAGATTCAGTACTAATAACATCGCCATCAGCATTGATTGTGAGTGAAACATCAACCCATCCTTCGATTTGAGATCTGACAGCACGGGATGGATATCTTGGTAATACATTTTTGATTTTTTGCCATGAATAATCTGCAGTTGCCTGTATTTCGGGTTCAGCTGTGATTTCAGGGTCTGAATCAGTCACATCTTCTTCCGCTTGCTCCTCGGCACGCCTTTTTTCTTCCGCTATTTTCTCAAGTTCTGCCTGGCGGGCAGCTTCTTCAGCAATTCTTTTTTCTTCGGCTTCTTGAGCCAATCTTTGTTTTTCGGCCTCTTCCGCTAGTCTTTTTTGTTCAGCCTCATCTGCAAGGCGTTTTTCTTCAGCTTCTTTTGCCAACCTTTCTTTTTCCGCCTCTTCAGCCAAACGCCTTTGTTCAGCCTCTTGTTGCTTCTTGTTTTCTTCGTCTTGATTGGTCATATTGTTTCTTTCAATTCCCAAATCTAAATCAAGATCCATGTCCATATCACTATCAATATCCATATCAGGCGCATCATTTTTTTCCGGAACCTGTTGATACCAAGACGGCTTGTCATTGTCTTGTGAAAAAACACTACTAAAAAAGAAAACACTTAAAACTAATAATACAATTCTCATAACTTTTATCTCATCTCGGGGAAAATGATATTTATTTTTTATAGCTAAAAATTGTGAAGAAACGAATTTTATTCATAAAATTATAAAATACGTCACAAAAAACCAACTCTACCTGTGATTGATTTTACCAAGCTCAGAAACAAATTCAACTACAAACAATTAAAATCATCATTTGATACAGCCAATTAGCCCATTGCTTTGAAAATCTCCTACAAAAAACCTTAACTTGTCAGTTCTAAAAAGACACGAGGCAATGTCTCCGGAAGTTTCTCAACCTTATCAATCACTGTAAAATGATTTTCAAAAATTTCATGAACATAGTCATCAGCTCTTTTATCAAGAGTTATGCAATAAGAGTAAATTCCATCATTTCTCAATTCTTCAACAGTTTTCTTGGCGTCTTTAATCAATGTCTGCGGATTTTTAGCATCAACATCGGCAGGCTCACCATCAGTTAAAACCAACAGTAGTTTTTTTTCTGCTTGTTGATTCTTTAAATAATGAGCCGCATGTCGCATTGCAGCTCCCATACGGGTTGAATATCCGGCTTCCATGCATGAGATTCTGGCTTTCACCACCTCATCATAATTCTCTGAGAATCCTTTAATGTGTTGATATCTGACTTCATTTCGAGTGTTTGAGCTAAATCCTGCGATTGCAAAATTATCTCCAAGTTGATCCATTGTCCAGGCAGTAATTGCCAGTGCTTCCTGGGATAATTCCAGAAGAATTTGCCCGGTTTCCTGATTTGTATCATTCAATGATTCCGAGCAATCGACTAACAGCATCACAGCGATACTTCTGTTAAATGGTTTATAGCTATTGTTTATTCTCAAATCAGGAATTTGACCTGATTTCAAATCTATAAAAGACCTCAATGCTATATCCAAATCCAACTCCTCACCGTCTTCCTGAAAGCGAATTCGTGTTTTGTTCTGTGGTCGCATGATTTCAATCAATCGTTTAAGTCTCTTTGCCAAATCACTATGTTTAGTCATCAAACTTTCGACAACCGAAGAATCACCTGATGGATGAAGTCGCTCGTAAACGGTATTCCAGTCCGGTCGATAACTTTCAGACACATAATCCCACTCGTGATAATATCGAGGTGGCAAGCTATCGTTATCCAAAATTTCAGAATCGTTTTTATATTCATTAGCCGGAACTTCATCTGCTTCGTCATACTCTTCATAGTGATACCAAATATGGCGGTTATCATCCCGATAATGGACTTTGGTATTTTCAAAATAGACATCAGGTAAACTATCGGATTTCAATCGTGATTTGACGAAGTAATCAGTTGCCAGTTTTGACATTTCCGCAGTTGATGATTGTTTGTTATCAGATAATAATGCTTTGAACTGATTACGAAATTCACTCATCAATTCATCTTCCGGATTAAAGTCATTATCCAGCAATGCACGGGATAATCGAGCGGCTTTGAATCTTAAAGTCGAAACTTTTAAATCATCACAAGCATTTTTTTCAGGGAAAGGATGCAATGCGAGAAAGATTTTTTTCAATCCCGGAAACTTCCTGATTGCCAACGTATCAACTCTGGCATCTTCAAATACAGAAACAAACAATCTAAGTTGCGGCGCATAGTTATCTGCCATTAATTTCTCAGACCAAAGGCTATGGGCAGCCAAGTGAGATAAGGTTGCATAATACTGCATAATTCCGCTGATTAATTCACCATTCTCGCCTCTCGTATCATCATACACATCAGGTAATGCCATCATTTCTTCATCCAAATACGGTTCAGGATTAATAATTGAATGAATTCCGGTACTAAAAGCTGATAATGCAAATTCGCTATTCCAATGACTATGCAAAAACAAATACAATTTATTTTCCACAGACCGGAAAGTTGTACCCTTTCTCTCTCTGAGAATAATGCTTTTGGCATCATGTGATTTTAAACTGAAATATTCCACTAATTGTTCAGGCGTATCCCGATAATTTCTGGTTCCGTATTCAATAAAATTTTTCAGACCTTCGATATCCAGTTTGGACATGATTTCAGCCAAATTTTTCAATAGCGGAATCAAACCTTCGCTGGAGTGAATCAGTTGATGAGCATGAATGACAGTTCGTGTTGACTCTATGAAATTTTCCATAATTCCGATGATTTCTTGCAAATCATCCGGTTTTTGCAAATGTGAAGAGATTTTTTGCATCGCTTCAAAAAATGGAACTAAAGCATTCTTATCAGGACTTCTTGCCAGTTTATAACCAAAATCCTTTAGTATTTGAGCGACATCCACTCCCAACTTTTCAATCAAATCAGGCGAGTATTTCAAAAACGCTAGAACAGGTTCAACTCCCTGCCCTAAAGAACACAAAAAATTAGCTGCTTGGAAATATTGTTCAATTTGCTCTTGGGTCAATCTTGTTGTAATTTTTTCGATATTTTCGTCAAAAAAATCAATCGCTTGTGGAAATTTACAAGTGAATTTTTGCCTGTATTCTGAGAAATCTTCAGGGCTCATAATTTTTTCAGCCAAATATCATATCAATGGCATTATCCAATGTTTCTCTGATATCCGCATCATCGGTAATTGGTCTAACCATTGACATTTTTGCAGCTTCATGTGGTTCAATTCCCTGTTCAATCAGCTTCGCCGCATAAACCATCAGACGAGTTGAAATCCCCTCTTCCAAACCGTGACCTTTTAAATTTCTGGCTGCTTGTGCAATTTGTACGAGCTTTTCTGCCGTTGACTGCTTAACCTGACCTTCTTTCATCACGATTTCAACCTCGGTTTGTTCATCAGCGTAATCAAAGTCCATTGCACAAAATCGTTGTTTAGTCGATTGTTTTAAATCTTTCATCAAAGACTGATAACCCGGATTGTAGGAAATCACCAGTTGAAAATCCGGATGTGCTTTAACAAGTTCGCCTTTTTTATCCAAAGAAAGCTCTCTGCGGTGATCGGTTAAAGCATGAATCACAACCATTGTATCTTGACGAGCTTCGACAATCTCATCGAGATAGCAAATCGCTCCATATCGGGCAGCCATTGTTAATGGACCGTCAACCCATTTGGTGCCGTTAGCATCAAGCAAATAACGACCAACCAAATCAGAAGCGGTGATATCTTCATTACAAGAAACTGTAATAATTGGTTTGTCCAATTTCCATGCCATATACTCCACAAAGCGTGATTTTCCGCATCCGGTAGGACCTTTCAGCATTACAGGAAGTTTGACCCCATAAGCGGCTTCGTACAAATCAACTTCTTTGTTGACTTGTTTATAATAGGGTTCTTGATTGATTTTATATTGTGAGATATCCACTATTTCCCCCAAAGCAAACTCCCGGCAGGATGACCGGGAGTTGTTGATATTTATTTTTGTTATTTATGAACACCGAGTTTTTCTCTCCAACCCGGATACAATTTATCCGCATCATGAGGGAAAGACTCAAAGGCGCGTGCAAACTCTTTATGCTCTTTAGCGAATTCAATCGGATCAGCACCTTGCTTCCAGCATTCATACGCCTGACGGAGTGAAGTTGCTCCGGCAGCCGGAGAGTCAATATGTCCGTAAGAACCACCACCTGAAGTGTTAATTAAGTTACCGTGTCCCAGATTCTCAAAGAAGCCAGGCAATCTCAATGCGTTCATTCCACCGGAAATAATTGGAGTCGTTGGCTTCATGCCATTCCATTTCTGATAAAAAAACGGACCTTGACACTCATCTCTTTCAATCATGTAAGCAATGATTTTATCATCATTTTCACCTTCCATTTTACCAAAGCCCATGGTGCCGACATGAATACCGGATGCTCCCATTAAACGAGATAACTTAGCCAGTACAAAAGCGGTATAACCTCGATTGGATGAAGGTGATGTTACAGCACCATGACCGGCTCGATGATAATGCAAATATTGAGATGGATACTGTCTTCTTGCAGTTGTCACCATTCCCGGTCCACCAACATAACCATCAACCAACAAAGCAACATAAGGAGCATTCTCACCAAAAGTTTCCAGAATATAATCCGCTCGGTGTATCATTTCATGATAGTCATCCGCTGTAATATTGGCTGAAAACAACTTCGCCTCACCGGTATCATCCATCGCTCTTTTCATAGCATCAGCAACCAGAGGCATCACTTTTTTCATCGGACAAAAAACCTGATTGCCCTGAGGCTCATCATTTTTAATAAAATCACCACCCAACCAGAATTGATAAGCAGCTTCTGCAAAGGGTTCAGGACGCAAACCCAGTTTTGGCTTAATAATTGTACCTGCAATATATCCGCCATTTTCACGCGGACGACCCAAGAGTCTCCATAAATTTGATATATCAACAGAAGGCCCATCATACAAATGCAATTTTGTTTCAGGAACCCAGAAATCCAGCATTTTCAGATACTTAACATCACCCATACCTTGGTTGTTGCCAATTGCCAATGTTAAAAAAGAAACCACCATCGCCTTCCCATCTGTCACATTTCTGTCGAACAGATCAAATGGGTAAGCAACTTTCATCAATCCTTCAACTTCATCAATCTCATAAACCAAAGCATCCACACCTTTGGTGAAGTCATCAGTTGTAGAAACAGCAACATTGGTTCCGGTTGATGATTCAGCAGCAATGTGTGCCGCAACCTCAAGATAACCGTAACCATCGACCGGGCGCATTTTATAAGCGACCAGAATATGATTTTGCCCTTTGATTAAGTCTTCTTCTTTCAAAGATAAATCAGCATAACGATTTGATTGATCCATAGTGAATACCTCAGTTATTTATAGAAATTTTTTAGTTGCACATAGTGTAAATGAAACATATAATAAATAAAAGTAACGTTATTTTATAAACAACATAAGATATTTTTATGAATATAACTCTCCGACAAATCAATATTTTTATCGAAGTTGCAAAACATCTCAGTATCACTAAAGCCGCCCAAAAACTATTTTTAACACAACCAGCGGTCTCGATGCAAATCAAACAATTAGAAGACATGGTGGATATTCCGCTTTTACACCACACCGGCAAAAAAATTACCCTAACACAAGCGGGAGAGGAGTTCTTAAAATATTGTATAAAAATTAAAAATGATTTATTGGAAGCCTCAGAACTGATGCAAGAGTTCAAAGGTTTAAAGCGTGGGACTCTCAACATTTCAGTTGCCAGTACCTTAAGCCACTTTGCTGTTCAAACCATAAAAAAATTCAAGACCAAATATCCAAAAATCACCATTCGGCTTGAAGTCACCAACCGAGACACCTTGCTCAACAACTTAAAAAACTCATCAACCGACATTGTACTGATGGGCAAACCACCTCTAGATCAGGATTTAGAATTCCATGTCATTAAGGAGAACCCTTTGATTGTCATTGCCCCTAAAAATCATACTCTGGCTCAAAAGAGAAATATCAAACTCAAAGAACTCAGCAAAGAGACTTTCGTTATCCGCGAAAAAGGCTCAGGAACACGAATGGCTTTTAAAAATCTGCTCAACTCACATGGTTTGGACTTAAAGGAATATATGACTATCAATAATAATGAGTCGATTAAACTTTGTGTTGAAGCCGGGCTTGGGCTGGGCGTGGTTTCAATTCATACTGTTAGAGAAAACCTGAAAAACCAATCTTTAGTCCAATTGGATGTCGAGCATTTTCCGCTTATTAAGGAATGGTATATTGTCAATCGAAAATCCTATCACCTTCCGGCAGTAGCAAAGCTATTTAAAGATTTCGTAACCAACCAAATACTCTTCAGAGCTAGATAGAAAGTTCTGATAAAAGATTTTATATCAGAGCTTTCTCACCACACCATTGTGTAAACTTAATACACAATCACATTTATTCTGAAATCAGTTATTTCTGCTGATAAGTCTTCAAAATTCGTATAAGCAGAACAATGCAGAATGTTTGTTTTTAGCGGGTCTGGATCACTTCCACAACTAACACTTCTTACACCCCACGGATCGTCCAGACTCACAGTCCAATAACGATCTTTGACATTTACCGGAAAACTTAACTGGCAATGATATCCTTCTGTCGAATCTGTAATCGTTACTGTCCCAGCTGTATTCGTTGCATTGTATTGGCTGATAATCTGCCATATCGGATTTGGATTTCCGTTATTATCCGTACGACAACGTGCTTTTACCAAAAATTTAATCATACCGTTGTTACCATAGTCCTGTCTGGTATCTCCCTTGGCGTTAATTTCCTGATATACGGTAATATTTCCCGTAACATTTGCATCCTGATAAGCATAAAAATCTGCTATGGAATTCACTGAACCGTCTGACTCAACTGAAAAACTTGTATTTCCATTTGATCTGACTTGCATTGCTGTTTCTCCGTTTGCGCCGTCAACCTGTAAGCGAGCTGATGGCAATGTTTGCCCAATTCCAACTTTCCCATCATCTTTAACCGTTATTCTGGGAGTGGCTTTTGTCACAACATGCATCGAACCTGTTGAACTGGAACCTGTACCCACTTCAAAATCATTAGATGAAGTCCCGGGAATTGTTCCATCCTGATAACTTCCGATATATCCCCGATAAACGCCATTTTCATAAAAAGTATTAAACATTTGGTTGCCGCCATCAAATCGCGCCAGTTCGAAACCATTGTTGGAATCTACATGGAGTGGAACAGATGGTGAAGCAGTGCCAATTCCTATATCTTTGCCGGTAATATAGACATCATTACCATTCTCGCTCCAAGGCGAAGGTGTGATTGATAAGGCTTCAGGAACCCAGTTTACACCATTGAATTTCAGATAGTCTCCTGAGTTCGCAGCTCCCGCAGCTAATGATTGAGCTACAACAGCATTTTGTGCGTTTGTAGCATTTGTTGCATTATTTGCATTCGTGGCATTATCTGCATTTGCCGCAGATAGTGCGTCTACGGCAAATTCTGCTTGCACAGAATAAGGAACCGCACTGATTCTTTGTCTGGTAGTAAGCGTTGTATAAGCACCTCCTTCAGATGTCTTTCTGACATTAATTTCCAGCCACACCGCTTCACCGGTAAAATGCATATCTCCAAAATCAATTGACTCTATATAAAACAACCCGTTGGTTACAGATACCTGATCAACTGTCGGTTCAACAGCTCCGGCAGTACCACCTTCACTGGCATCATAAGCTCTGAACAAAAAGTCATAGTCATCATTTGCCGGCGAACCATTATCCAACAACTCACCTTGATAACTAAAACCACTGCCAACTTCAACTGCATTTGCTGTCACACAAACCATCATCAATATATAAATAATTTTTTTCATCTTTTAACCCCTACTCCAAATCATTCTTAAAAATTAAATCGTTATTTTGATGCCAGAAACCGGCACCATTTATTTGAAAATTTCCTCCTGTTAAAATACTGCTATCATCGACCTGAGCGACACTGCCGGAGACATCAAATCGTGTTGAGTAACTCGAACCTGATGCACTATTAACAGAAAACTTTCTGATTTGATAATCCGCTAAAACGCTGATTGGAACGAGCAAACCAATGGCGATTAGGAGTTTGTTGTTAGTTTTTATGTTTTTAAATTTCATAATAGTCCTCAATAAAATTATGACTTATTCACACCATCGAAATAACATACAAAACCGGGTCAAATTTTTTTCAAAAAAAAACACCGCTCAAAGCGGTGCTTCTTTTCGGGATAAAAAAGTTAATTAATTCTTTCTAACTTTATTGTAAACATAATAAATAACCGCTAGTGTGACAAGCACACCGAGCCAACCGGCAGCAGCAAATGACCCCATCATAGGAACCATCCCCTGAAAACTCACCGCAGCAACAGCAACGAGCACACCCATCAATGCCTCACCAGTAATCAAACCCGAAGCCAATAACAGACCTGTGGAATTGTGTTTGGATTTAGATTTGGATTTTTTATTAAGAATATGAGCCAGAATACCGCCAACAAATATCAAAACGGACAATCCCAGAGGCAAATAAACGCCAACGGCAACCGCTAAAACAGGAAAACGAAAATCTGAACCTCTTTTTTCTTGAATCTTATCCAGCACAATCAAAACGACAGCTAATGCAAAACCCATATATATAAAGTTCCATTCGATTCCCGCACCAAAGATTCCACTTGCCAATGCCTGCATGAGACCAGCCTGCGGTGCAGCCAATGGTGTAGCATCAGAATTTAGTGGAGATACTCTCCCAATTCCATAGCCCTGATCAAGAATGTTCAAAACAAAAGGAATGACCAAAGCCGCAGCAGCTACACCAACAACCTGAAACACTTGTTGTCTCCAGGGCGTCGCACCCAAGACATGTCCGCACTTCAAATCTTGCATGTTATCACCGGCAATAGCGGCTGCCGAACAAATCAAGCCAGCAAGGAAAATAACAGCAATCGGACCCAATGTTGCAGCTAATCCCTCATTCCCCATTAACTGCAATAAAATCAAGGCAGAGACAATAACTGTTGCAATCGTCACTCCTGAAATCGGATTGTTCGAAGAACCAACCAAACCTGCCATATATCCGGCAACAGAAGAAAAGACAAAGCCAAAAACAAGCATCAAAACAGTCATAATCACTGAAATCATATTGGCATTAGGATAATCGCCCAAAGCATTTTTGAAAACCAGAAAAACAGGCACTATTGCAATTAAAATTACAATACCAACAAAATGAATTGGCGTATCAAACTCAGTTCTTGGAATTGAACCTTGATGATCAGAGCTGGATTTATACGCTGAAATACTCGATTTAATCCCTTGCCACAATGGTTTAGCCAAACTAATCAATGACCACAAACCACCAATCATCATGGCTCCTACACCAATTCTGCGGCAATTCTGCCACGACTGATTAGCAATCTGACCCCACTCACCGGACGTTAAGTCGCTCAAAGATTTTGTTGAGTCAATTCCGGTTGCCAGCATGATTGCATCGGAATTAAATGCCCAATTGAGAGGTACGCCAAGCAAAGTACCGATAGCTCCACCCAGAAAAATAAGGAAAGCAATATTTAAACCAACGATATAACCAACACCCAACAATGACGGGCTAAGAGTGATATTACCCATAAACAGGAGCTTGCCTGCAAAAAGAGGTTTAACAGTCGCTACTCCGGCAGACAACAAACCCACACCGGATTCCAATATTTTGACAACTCCTCCAATCAACGCTCCTTTCATAAGAGTTGCCAATCCGGATGTTGCATTTTCTGAATGGCTTTTATGAGACTTATCTGTTTCAATACCACCGGTTTTTAACACTTCGGCTGTTGCCACTCCCTCTGGAAACATCAACTTGGCATCAACAATGAGTGCTTTTCTTAATGGAATAGTAAATGCCACTCCTAAAACACCGCCAATAATAGCAATAGCCACCATTGGACCATAATCATAACCTGACCATGCTTTCATCATGACCAGTGCCGGTATGGTGAAAATAATACCGGCAACAAGTGACTCACCGGCTGATGCGGAAGTTTGCACCATATTATTTTCAAGAATTGTTGACCTTTTAAATAATCTCAACACTCCCATCGAAACAGCGGCTGCCGGAATTGAAGCCGATACAGTTAAACCAACCAACAATCCAATATAAGCATTGGCAGCAGCTAAAACCATTGACAACAAAGCTCCGAGTACCAATGCCTTTATTGTCAACTCAGCTAAATTTTTATCAGAACCAACCAAAGGCACATCAACTTGATTCTCTTTCATTATTTCTCCCCTTTATTAGAAATTTAACATTGATTATAGCAGGATAATGTAAAAAAAAAGATACTTATAAATAAGAGGTTTAAACGTCTGTAGATTTCAGCATATAATTTTTATTTCAAACTAACCCTTCAAATATCGTATAATCCTCTGCAATTGAATTTTTCAGGGGAAAATCTATGGGTGTCACAGCGATAGTTGTCTCACTGGTTTTATTAATGTATTTTGCCTATCGAGGTGTTTCCGTTATTATTTTAGCACCTCTTCTCGCGATGTTTGCGGTGGTATTTTCGGGAGAATCCTCGCACATCATGGGATATTACACTCAAGTTTTCATGGTGAAGGCTGTTGGTTTTATCGCAAAATATTTCCCTATCTTTTTGCTTGGAGCATTATTTGGCAAGCTCATGCAAGATTCTGGCTCTGCCAAATCCATAGCTCGTAGCATCATAAAGGCAGTTGGTGAGAAACGTTCGGCTTTGGCAATTGTGCTTTCATGTGGTTTATTGACTTACGGTGGTATTTCGGCTTTTGTAGTTGCTTTTGCGGTTTATCCTTTGGCTGCTGCTTTGTTTAAAGAAGCCAATTTACCGAAAAAATACATTCCGGCAACCATTGCATTAGGAGCTTTCACTTTTACCATGACTTGTTTGCCGGGAACCAATCAAATTCATAACATTATCCCCTCGTCTTTTTTCGGAACTGATATTTATGCCGCTCCAGTGGTTGGAATCATCTCAGGAGCAATTATCATGATTTTGGGAGTCTTGTGGGTCAATTATCGAATCAACAAAGATAAAGCCAAAGGCTATGGAGAGAATCACACCAATGAACCGGAAATTCATTCCGAAAAAAGTTTACCGATTTTTTATTTAGCCATACTTCCGATAGTCGTAGTCATTTTATCCAATTACCTGTTCACAAAATATTTAATTCCGTCATGGAATGTGGAATATTTATCTGATTCAAAATTTGGTTCAGTTCCGCTCAATAAGGTTTCAAGCATTTGGGCAATGATTATCTCCCTATTAGCTGCCAATCTGGTTGTGATTGCTTTATTTTTTAAAAAATTCAAGAACCTAAATAAAACACTGACCGACGGAACACTTGGTTCATTATTGCCAACATTTAATACCGGTTCGGAAGTTGGCTACGGTGCTACCATCGCAGCTTTGGCAGCATTCGCCATTGTTAAGGAAGCCGTTATCAACATTGCTCCGGGTAATCCGATGATTTCAGAAGTAGTTGCCATCAATGTTTTAGCAGGTATTACCGGTTCGGCATCGGGCGGATTAACCATTGCTCTCAGTGCATTGGGAGAAACTTACAATCAAATGGCTCAAACTGCTGGAATTCCCTTAGAGTGGATGCATCGTTTAGCATCTATGGCATCCGGTGGTTTTGACAGTCTGCCGCATAACGGAGCAGTGATTACACTTCTGACAATTTGCGGACTTTCACACAAGCAATCCTACAAAGATATCGCCATGGTATCGCTGGTAATTCCGGTAATTATGGTTTTTTCTATGGCAATAATTCTGAGTGTGATACACTAATACTGTTAAAAATTGAGATCAAACAATGAGACTAACAATGTTGTTTTGGGTGTTGCTGATAGGCTGTGCTGTTGTGGGAATCTGGTTGATTTCTCTCTACAACAAAATGGTCAAACGGCGCAACCATGTCGAGGATGGCTGGAGCGGAATTGGTGTTCAGCTTAAACGGAGACATAACCTTATTCCAAACCTAGTCAATGTCGTGAAGAAATACGCTTCTCATGAAAAAGAAGTAATGGAGTCAGTCACCAAACTTCGCAATATTTCATCAACTCATGGAGAACCCTCTGCCAACCGGGAACAACTTCTTGGCAAAGCTTTAAGCGGTTTAATGGTTCAGGTTGAAGCCTATCCGGAATTGAAAGCCGATGCTAACTTCCGTGATTTGCAAAAGCAGTTATCTGACATTGAAACCGAAATCCAATATGCCAGACGTTACTTTAACGGAGCGGTTCGTGAATACAACACACTGATTCAATCTTTTCCGGCGATGTTAATCGCGCAAAGGTTCGGATTTAACGAAGCCGAATTTTTTGAACTGGATGATAATGACAAAGCCAGAGAAGTTCCAAAAGTTGACTTTGATTAGAATTATTCTCTCTATTATTGTGCTTTTCAGCATGAACATTCATGCTGAAGAGTATATTCAAAATTTTCACTCCCGCATCAATGTTCTGGACGACGGCGATATACATGTTACTGAAACCATAACCGTTAACGTTGAAAATCAACAAATTCGTCATGGAATATACAGAAATGCTCCGACAATTTATTTTGGAGTATTTTTTTCTCACAGAAATTCGGATATTCATATTATCAGCACCAAGCTGGATAATAGAACTGTTGATTATCACACCGAAAACCTGACGAATGGCATCCGCATTTATCTGGGTTCTAAAGACAGTTATGTGAGTCGAGGAATCCACACCTACCAAATTGAGTATGTTTCAGAACAACAGGTTGTTGATTTGGAGGATAACGATGGCATTTACTGGAATGTCACTGGCAACAACTGGCAGTTTCCGATTTATTCTGCAAGTGCCGATGTTTATTTACCAACTGATAATGACATTAGTATTCAGAAATATGAAGGTTGGACGGGATATCAAGGAAGCACCGAGCAAAACTACACGGCAAAAATATTTCCAACACATATCCGCTTTGAAACAACAAAACGCCTCAATAAACATCAGGGGTTAACCATTCAAGCGACCTGGAAAAAAGGATTAATCACAAATCCCAAAAACAAAACATGGCATTTCATTAAAAATAATGTTTTATGGATGTTCTCAATATTATTGTTATTGTTATATCCTATCTACTATTTAAAAACTTGGAATGAAGTTGGCATAGACCCGCCAAAAGGACCTATTTATCCGATTTTTGCACCTCCTGATGATATTTCACCGGCTGCTATGCGATTTGTTTGGGAAAAACATCACGACACAAAGGGCTTTTCAGTAGCTATTATGAATCTGGCTGTGAAAAAATTCATAACCATTGAACAACTTTCAAAAAAAGAGTACTTGTTGACAAAGTCAAACTCAATTACTGATTCGACAATGTCTAAAGGTGAAAGCAAAATTTATCATTATCTGTTCAGAAGCAGTAACAGTATCAAAATTGGTAAAAAATACAACAGCAAAGTCAAAACTGCAGACAATATGCTTTCTTTGACCGTCACCGGAGAATTCAAAAATAAATGTTACAAAGATAATGTCAAGTCATGGTTATTCGGTGTTGCGATTGGCGCTGTGGTCATTCTTTTAAACTGGATGCACTTTTTTAACTTTTCCTCACAAGCCTTGCCATTCTTAATATTCCCCATAGTTGTTACATTTGCTTCAGCGGCTTTTGTTTTGCTAAGCAATAAAACTTATCAAAAAGTTTTAGCTGTTATTATTCCTGCAATTATTCTGGGATTTGCTTCTTATTCACAAAGGGATAATATTTTTGTGGCTTATTTGGCGATTATACTATTTGTTGTTGTCTGCAATGGTGTTTTTTATTATTTGATTCAGGCTCCAACAGTTTTTGGTAGAAAACTACTCGATAAAATTGAAGGGTTTAAAATGTATTTGCAAACGGCGGAGCAAGATCGACTGGAAATTATGCATCCACCGGAAATGACACCGGAACTTTTTGAAAAATACCTGCCTTATGCTCTTGCCTTGGGTGTAGAAAACAAATGGTCGGAGCAATTTAATACCGCTATGAAAGTTCAAGGTAAAGAGCCAACAACCTATCACCCCTCATGGTATATTGGTGATAATTTCTCACATTCGAATTTTTCAACAACAGCCAGCTCAATAGGCTCCGGATTGGCGAGTGCAGCTGTTGCCGCATCCACGCCGCCATCCAGTTCAGGTGGCGGCTTTAGTGGCGGTGGATTTTCCGGTGGCGGCGGAGGCGGAGGCGGTGGAGGCGGCTGGTAAAAAGACACAGTACACGCCGAACTACATCAAAAAACTCCTTTTTTGAAGAAAAAAACAATCTTAAACTTGTTTCCAAGCCTATCAATAAGTTAAAATCGCCGGCTCGTTGAAGCGGACTAATATTTTCTGGTCTGTAAATAAATAAATTTAGAGGAAAACATGGTAACAATAAGATTATCAAGACACGGTGCAAAAAGAGCACCTTTCTATTACATAGTAGCTGCTGACAAGCGTTCTCCTCGTGATGGACGTAACTTGGAAAAAGTTGGATTTTTCAATCCTGTTGCACGTGGTCAGGAAGAAAGACTTAGATTGGACTTGGCTAAGGTTGATAGCTGGGTTGCTAAAGGAGCTCAAGTGACTGATCGTGTAAGAGATTTAATTAAAGAAGCAAAAAAAGCTGCTGCTTAATTAATCTGTAAAAAAAATGACTGATAACGGCCGGATATTAATTGGAAAAATATCGGGCTGTTTTGGTATAAAAGGTTGGGTGAAAGTTTTTTCCTATAGCAATCCGAGGGAAAATATATGCACCTACAAAGATTGGCTGATTGATGGAACTTTATTCAAATCGGTTCAATCAAAAAAACATGGTAAGAACATTGTTGCCAAGTTGAAAGATGTTGACAGTATCGAAGAAGCTCAAATGTTTATTGGGCAAAAAATCGAGATTACAGAGCAGCAACTTCCAAAACTAAAAAACGATGAATACTATTGGAATGATTTAATAGGATTAGACGTCAGTAACACAAATGGCATTTCATTCGGAGAAATTGTCAACTTGATGGAAACCGGCGTTAATGATGTTCTGATAGTAAAAGGAAATAGAGAACGATTGATTCCTTTTCTGATTCCAGAGACAGTTTTGAATGTGGATTTAGAAAATAAAACTATGCTGGTGGACTGGCACGAGGATGATTAAAAGTGGCAAAAATAAAATTCACTGTCATCACAATCTTCCCGCAAATGGTCAAGGATGTTATGTCATACGGAGTGATTGGAAAAGCTCTGGAAAAAGACATTATCGAACTGCAAGTACTTAATCCAAGAGACTTCAGTAAAGATAAACACCAAAGAGTCGATGATCGACCTTTTGGAGGCGGAGCCGGCATGGTTATGATGTATGACCCACTGGCAGAAACCGTCAGACATCTGCGAAAACAGGATGGATCAATTAAATTGAGTTATCTTTCACCCCACGGAAAACAACTCAAACAAGATTCCATTAACCAAATGGCACAACAACAACACATTGTTTTGTTATGCGGAAGGTACGAAGGGATAGACCAAAGATTTTTGGATGAATTTATTGATGATGAAATCTCTATTGGGGATTATGTTATCAGCGGAGGCGAGTTGGCGGCGGCGGTCATTATTGATGCTGTTAGCAGACAGATTCCCGAAGTGTTGGGAGATGAAGAATCTGCAAAGACTGATTCTTTCATGAACAACCTGTTAGGAACTCCGCAGTACACGCGATCGGATGAATTGAAACAAGAAGGAGTTCCGGAAGTATTATTATCCGGTAACCATGCAGAAATTGAAAAGTGGAGACAGCAACGGTCAATTTCTGTAACAAAGACTAAAAGACCTGATTTACTGGATGGTGAATCAGAATAAAAATGAACTTAAGTTCAAATAATTTAAAATGGCAGAACCTCTGATTAATCGCTTGTGAAAACAAGTTTGTAGAATGTACGTTCTGAGATGTTTAACCTTGAATGATTATCGCAGAAACGATAACCATCAAGAAAATCAGGAAATCGCAATGAGTGATATTATTAAACAGCTAGAAGCTGAACAAATGGGCAAAGAAATCCCTTCGTTCGGCCCGGGTGACACCGTGATTGTTGGTGTTAAAGTTATCGAAGGCAAAAGAGAACGTGTTCAGGCTTTTGAAGGCGTGGTTATTGCTAAGAAAAACAGAGGCTTGAATTCTGCATTTACCGTTCGTAAAATTTCTTACGGTGAAGGAGTTGAGCGTGTATTCCAAACTTATAGTCCATTAATTGAAAGTATTAATGTTGTCAGACGTGGTGACGTTAGACGTGCTAAACTATACTATCTACGTGGATTGGAAGGACGTGCTGCTAGAATTAAAGAAAAACTAACAAGCAAGAAAAAGGGAGCATAATCATGTCAAGAGTATGTCAAGTAACAGGAAAAAAACCAATCACGGGTAACAATGTTTCTCACTCATTAAGAAGAACAAGACGTCGCTTCTTGCCAAACTTGCACGAACACAAGTTTTGGGTTGAAAGTGAAAACCGTTGGGTTAAACTGCGTTTATCATCAAAAGGTATGCGTATTATTGATAAAAAAGGCATTGATGCAGTTCTTGCTGATTTGCGTAAAAATGGTTTAAAGGTGTAAGTTATGCGTGACAAAATTAAATTAGTATCAACAGCCGAGCATCCGAAATTTCCGGGAAGAAAAACGGGTCATTATTACACAACAACCAAAAACAAAAAAACGACTCCGGACAAATTGGAGTTCATGAAATACGATCCGGTTGTTCGTAAGCATGTGATTTACAAAGAATACAAAATCAAATAATTTATATTCTTTGCAAAAACAACAAAAACCCGCTCCAATGCGGGTTTTTTTTATATTTAATCAGACATCTTATTCTGATGATATAAATGGCTTTGTAATTAATTATCAATCGCTCTCCAGCATTAAACCAATCAACTTATTCCGACTTTCTTGGAGAGGAATTATAGAATTAACCCACGATTTGAAATAGAATTCTCAGCATGGCGTTACCTGAACAATTTGGTCATTACGAAGTCCGCTCCGAACTCGGTAGAGGAGGAATGGCTATTGTTTATAAATGCTGGGAAGAAGCCCTGCACCGCTTTGTTGCGATAAAAGTTTTATCTCCACAGTTGGCTACGGACAATGACATCAAAGAACGATTTTTCCGCGAAGCCAAGTCTATGGCAGCGGTAAGTCATCCAAATGTGATCAACGTCCATTTTATTGGTGAAGAGAATGGTTTGCCTTTTTTCGCTATGGAATACATAGAAGGTCAATCACTGTCACAAATCTTGCGTGATAACAGAGCCTTGGATGTCGAACATGCGAAAAACATTTTGCATCAAGCCTGTGAAGGCTTACAAGCCGCTCATGAGTCCGGTCTGATACACAGAGATATCAAACCCGGAAACATTCTGATTTCCAACAATGGTTTTCTCAAACTCATGGACTTTGGTATTGCTCAGTCCAAAACTTTTGATAGCAATCTCACGCAAACAGGTGAAGTCATAGGGACACCCGGATATCTTTCTCCGGAAATCTGCACCGGACAAATCGTTGATAAACGCTCGGATATTTATTCATTGGGCATTGTTCTTTATCAAATGCTTGCCGGTGATGTTCCTTTTGACACCACAACACCTTACCGTTTGCTCAAAGATATCGTCGAATCTGATATCGCAAACATTCAGGAAGTCAACCCTAAAGTCGATGACAAAACAGCAGCTATTTTGCTGAAAATGATTGATAAAAATCCTGAGAATCGTTGTCAAAGTTGTCAGGAAATTCTGGACGAACTCGGTAAAGTTGAAAAAAACAGCGACCTTGAGTCGATTTTACATCGCTCCAGAATTAATCCAATCGCTGAAAAAACTTCAAAGATCAGCTATCAGCTCACACAAATCAGCCAGCCCACACAAATCGGGAAACGAAAAAAGAAAATTTCATTGGCAATAATTGCCGTTGCGATAATAACTATTTCAGCATTGGCGTACAATTACACCCGCAACAGCTCTTCAGAAAAAAAAGTCGACCCATTAACTGAATTTATTGCTGAAAATAATATTGGAGAGAAAGATAAAAATGCATCAAAGACCCAAATTGATGAGCAAACAAATGACCAAAATAATGATTTGAGCGCTAAGACAGATGATGAAAACTCAATCATTACAGGAAAATGTCTCGAAATTGCTCACCTCTCTGTTTTAGAACAAGACTCCGATAAGATAAGAAAAAAAGATAATGAAGCTCCGGATACACTGCTTGAAGACATTCGTCAATATTTAGTTAAGCAACTTGGAAAAGATAAGTCAATCAATTCGCATTTTGCCAAAATACAAAACGAATGTGTTAATTATTCACAACCTTACCGACTGTCATTGCTAATATCCGATTACAAAAAAAGCAGTAAATTTAAGGTTATCTCTAAAATGACTTGGGGCAAAGACCGAATCACCGTTATCCTCACACTGCGTGATTTAACAACCAATCAACCCATTGCCAACAAAGAAATCGAAACCCGCGACATCTCCGGACAAATCAATTCAACTGATTCTGACTCCGAATTTCTGCAATCGGTGTTAGAGTTTATTCAGGGCTCTATTTAGTAAAATCTTATTAATTTTGCACTAATAAATCATTATCAAATAGATTTTTATTTTTTAATCGCAAAGTGAATTTCTTTACATCATTTTATTGAAATAACTTTATTTGGTACTATTATATGGTACTATTAATATATGAAAGCAAAACACAGGAAAACGTTAGAGCTAATCAAATCCAGACCAGTGAGTGGAAATATCAAGTGGTCAAGGATTGAGGCTTTATTTCTGGAACTGGGAGCGGAGATAACAGAACGAGAAGGATCCAGGATTGCTGTGTACTTATTTGATGAGGTCAGAGTCTTTCACAGACCGCACCCAAGTCCTAATACCGATAAAGGTGCTGTGTCCTCAATTAGAAACTGGTTAGAGAATAACGGGTATTGATATGAATAATATTTTAGAAATTGGCAAATACAAAGCGCACATAAGCTATGACCCTGAAATTGATATGTTCAGAGGTGAGTTTATCGGTTTAAACGGTGGAGCTGATTTTTACGCTAAAGACATTGATAGCTTGAAAAAAGAAGCAGAGACCTCTTTAAAAGTATTTCTTGATGTTTGTCAGGAAAAAGGTATTCAACCGGAAAAAACCTATTCAGGTAAATTCAATCTTCGTGTTGACCCGGAATTGCACCACATGATTGCACTCGCTGCAAAGGCGGAAGATGTGAGTATCAATGAATGGGTAAAGAATAGGTGTGTTGAAAACCTGAGGCAATAACTCAAACTTCATAATCAATATGAACATTTCAATAGATAATGAAAAGTTGATATTGGAAAAGGATAGATAAAATTAGCCATTCTCGTTTTCAATTATTTTTATCAATTGAGTTCGCCCCCTTTGATTCGGTCTCTATATCAATTGACTCTGACCCTTTTGGTCCAAGTGACTGTTTTTTAGGGTCAGTTTATGGTCAGACCCCATTGGTCATTAATATTAATCAATAATATTTATTGTGACAGCTTCAAAACCATTTTCAAAAATCAGATCATTGTCTATACCTAAGTATTCAAAAGCACCCATATCTCGTGCATTAAACGCAGAAAACCCGCGTTGATCGGTAGTTGTTGCACCCACGCCACTAGCATCAATCGCTTCGCTACCAGCTGAAAGTGCATGAGTCATGGTTGGACCGCCGTTATCAGCCAGTGAACCTACTGTGGCACTGGTTAGTGTTGTGGAAGCACCAGGGCAGTTGCTGAATGCATCATCAGATATATTGTTATTGCTGTTAGTAATTATAGCACTACCATTATTTTCACACTCATTTGCACCACCTGAGGTTGTGTTATTGTGAAATAGAGAATTTCTGAGGTTTTCAATGATACCAATATTTCGAATGGTTTTCCCTATAGAAGTTGCTGAATTGCCTGAGAATGTGCTGTTTTCGATAGCACCAATGGTTGAATGATTAGAAATCCCGCCTCCATTTACAGCAGAATTTCCTGAAAATGTGGTGTTTTGAATCGTGGTTGTTGTGATTCCGGCATTTAAAATCCCTCCTCCTTCATTAGCAACATTAAGCGAGAAGATGCTGTTTTGAATGGCAGCAACGGTTCCGTTATTTAATATTCCACCACCAGAACCATCATCTACATAATTATCTGAGATGGTACTATTGAGGATGGTACCTATGGTTCCCTCATTATAAATTCCACCTCCTGCATAGCCTGCTGAATTGGTTAATAATGTGCTGTTTTTAATAGTGCTTATGGTTCCTAGGTTAAAAATTCCAGCACCTCTTGCAATAGATGTGTTGAGAGCAATAACAGTTGTTTCAATCGATAAATGACCCAGATTGTGAATCCCGGCTCCACTACCGTCAGTAAGACCGCCATCTGCACAACCTTTTTTTAAAGTGAGGTGACTTATGATTAAGTTGGCTGATGGAGTGGTGCGCAAAAGGCGAAACTCATCGGCGTCGTTATTAAAATCATAATTACAGATTAATGATGACTGCCGTTCTATAGAAAATCCCATACCATTAATGAAGAGGCTGCTGCTGATAGCCGGGGTTCCTGTGCTGCCATAAGTTGCATCTTCATCAAATGCAGCGGTTAAAGTAATATTTGTACTCAAGTTGATGGTATCTGTGCCACTGCCTGCTGCACATTCATTGACTGCTGAATCGGAATTAGCTGCCTGTATTGCCTCAGAAATAGAACAAAAGCCATCCATAGCAACAGCGCCATCTGAGCCATCGACCGTTATGGTAGCTGAATGTACTTCGCCGATAAACATCAGGACAGGAATCAATGGAATCAAGAATGAGGCCAAAGTGAATTTCCTTCGATTACTACCTCTTTGTATAATATATTGAGTAATATTTGGTAAATTCAATCTTGATAATCGTGCCATTTCAGTATTTATTAGATGACTATGCAACATTATCGCAATAATATTGAGAAACTTTCAAGGTCGAGTCAATAAAAAGCGAGTTTATTTTTAAGTTTTTGGAGTCTAAATTGCTTTAGAAATTGATACAGGTTGGAATTAAAAAATACGAGCTTATGTTGGAATAAGTGAGTGATTTTTTGATTTCAAGATGTGCAATTTATGAAGTGATATCACCCGAAAATGGTGCCCAGTCGCGGAATCGAACCACGGACACGGGGATTTTCAATCCCCTGCTCTACCGACTGAGCTAACTGGGCATTCGGTGAGGTCAGATGCTGACCCAAATTGAGCGAGCATTATATTTAGCTTGAAACACAGTGTCAAACTTTATTTCCAAATAATTTCTATTCCGGTTGATAACCTTCAATCTTGTCTGCACCACCTTGAAAAAAGAATTTCTCCATTTGCTGTTCAATTTTCTTTCTGTCGCTTGGATTGATTGGAGAGAGTCTGTTTTCGTTGATAAACATGATTTGATACTGAAGCCATTCCTGCCAGAATTTTAATGAAACTTGGTTGTGGATTTTCTGTCCGAGTTCACCCGGATAAGGGACGTAATCGAGTCCTTGTTGATTTTCTCCGTATTTGATACAGTTTATGGTTCTCATGAATTGATTCTGGATTAATTGCAGGTATTTTATGGTTTATCAGTGGTAAATCAAAGATAATATCGGGCTTATTTGTAGTTACAGGCAATTATGTTAGAGAGCGTTAAAGACCATCTTTGGAGTTCGGGCGATTTGGACGAAAACAGAATTAACACTGCATTGTCAAATTGTTTGGCAACCGGTGGAGATTTTGCTGATTTGTATTTTCAATCTTCCAGAATTGAAAGCTGGGTTTTAGAAGATCAAAAAGTCAAAACCGGAACTCACAGTATTGATCGGGGTGTCGGTGTCAGAGTGAATCATCAAGAAAAAACCGGCTTCGCCTATACAGATATTTTAACTAATGACGGTTTGTCAGATGCTGTCGAAACGGCTCGTTCAATTGCTGCTGCGTCACAATCGCATCGTGCACAAAAAGTTCAAGCAAAAGGTTATGCCAATTATTACACACAGAATGATGTTTTAAGTGCTGTGGATAATCGCGAGATTATTGCTCTGTTGAATCAGATGGATACTCTGGCTCGTAAAGCGGACCCTCGTATTGCAAAGGTGATTTGTTCTTTGGCTGCTTCGCAAGATTATGTTTTGGTTGCTGCGACAGATGGTACTTTTGCGGCGGATATTCGTCCGTTGGTCAAGTTGAGCGTTCAGGTGATTGCCAATGATGGCAAAGGTCGAATGGAAGTTGGTTTTTCCGGTGGTGGCGGAAGATTGACTTTGCAAGAGTTACTCAAACAAAGCGTCAATGAGCAATTTGTTAATCAAGCGGTTCAATCAGCTTTAACCAATCTGGATGCGGTTGCTGCTCCTGCCGGAGTGATGCCGGTTGTTCTAGGTCCGGGTTGGCCGGGAGTGCTTTTACATGAAGCTATCGGGCATGGACTGGAAGGTGATTTCAACCGCAAAGGCACTTCTGCATTTTCAGGGAAAATCGGCAAGAAAGTCGCTAGTGAGCAATGCACGATTGTTGATTCTGGCAATCTTGCGAATCGCAGAGGGTCTATCAACATTGATGATGAAGGAACGCCATCGCAAGAAACCGTTCTGATTGAGAATGGCATTCTCAAAGGCTATATGCAGGATAAACTCAATGCTCGTTTGATGGGGACAAAATCGACCGGAAATGGTCGTCGTGAGTCATTTGCTCATTTACCGATTCCGAGAATGACCAATACATACATGAAGAACGGTAAATACGAACACGATGAAATCATTTCTTCGGTTAAAAAAGGAATTTATGCAGAAAATTTCAGAGGCGGACAAGTTGATATTACCAACGGTAAATTTGTGTTTTCAGCCAGTGATGCTTTTTTAATTGAAAATGGCAAAATCACCAAACCGGTTAAAGGTGTAACTTTAATTGGTGACGGCCCAACTGTTTTAACCAAAGTTTCAATGGTGGGAAACAATCTGGAATTCGATCAAGGCATGGGTGTTTGTGGTAAAGACGGACAATCATTGGCAGTCGGAATCGGTCAACCAACGCTAAAAGTGGATGAATTAACTGTTGGTGGCACTGAGTTCTAATTTTTTATAACTTTGCTTGATTCATTTGCAATTCAGTTTTATTGTGCTATATTAGCGCTTTCTAATTTAACAAGAGATATTGATATGAAAAAAGCATTAATTTTAGGCTTGGCTCTGACTGGAACATTAGCTGTTTCAAACTCTTTCGCTGGCGATGCAGAAGCCGGAAAAGCAAAATCTGTCGTTTGTGCAGCATGTCATGGCGCGACAGGTCATTCGGTAAACCCTTTGTGGCCTAATCTTGCAGGACAACAAGAAATGTATCTTGCAAAACAAATCAAGGCTTTCCGTGATGGCGAAAGAAAAGATCCATCAATGTCACCTATGGTAGCAGGTTTAACTGATGCTGATATCGACAATTTAGCGGCTTATTTTGCAAGCCAAAAATAATTCGTAAAAGAGACCTTTGCTCGATTCTATGGCTTTGATAAAACCTGGCTATAAAATTGCAGATTAAGGCTTGAATTGCAGTCAATAACGCGTTATTGGCAAGATTTATAACGCAAAGATGCTGTTTTAGAGTCATGTTTTTCATGTCGTACGAATTGAGCAAAGGTCTCTAAAATTAATATTTCAAAAAGCTCCGCTATCGGAGCTTTTTTTATGCGTTTTTACTATGGAAAGATAGAACTTCATCAATTTGTTTTCTATCCAACAGCAACATTGACAAACGATCAACACCTAGGGCTACTCCGGAGCAATCCGACATTCCGTGTTGCATAGCTGTTAACAGATTTTCATCAATTGCAATTTCGTTTAACCCAACTTTTTTACGCTTCACATTATCTTGATCAAATCGTTTTTTCTGTTCAACCGCATCGGTTAATTCCTGATAACCGTTTGCCAACTCGTAACCATTGAAATAAGTCTCAAAGCGCAGTGATGTGCTATTGTCTTCAGGGTTTATCATCGACAAAGCCGCCTGGGATGCAGGAAACTGCGTGACATTGATAATCTTTCCTCTGGGAAACCGAGGTTGAATTTGCATTGAAAATAGAAAATCCAGAGCTTCATCCCGGTTCAATTCACTGCCATCATAATTATGCTGCTGACAAATTTGATTGAGCTGTGTGGTAGAGGTTTCAGATAAGTTAATCTCTAAATAATCTTCAAAACATTGATTAAACGTCAAATTTTGAATTTGAGGTTCTGACAAACCAAAATCTTGCATCAAAGAAATCAGCAATTCGTTCACTTCTTCAATCAACTGCAAATAGTTAAACCCAAGCCGATACCATTCCAGCATTGTAAATTCAACATTGTGAGTTTTGCTGGTTTCGCCTTTACGAAAAACTTTCCCCAACTCGAAAATATCTCCCGAGCCAGAGCAAAGCAAGCGTTTTAACGGAAATTCAGGAGAAGTGCGCAGATAGCTTCTAGGAAAATCCTGATTGATAGATTCAGAGGTAAAACTCTCGATATTAATTTCAGTGTTTCCTGCTGATGAAAGAATGGGCGTTTCAACCTCCAATACATTTTTTTCGTGGAAAAATTCACGAATTTGACGCATTAAAAATGCCCGTTGCTTTAGCACTGGCAACGAGCATTTGGATTCCCAATTTCGAGGCATTATTTTAAAAGTGATAGTGATTATTCTTTAACACGAGAAACGTATTCGCCACTACGAGTATCAACTTTAATGATTTCGCCTTCCTGAACAAACAAAGGAATATTGACTACTGCACCGTATTCCAGTTTTGCAGGTTTTCCACCACCGCCGGAAGTATCACCACGCAAACCGGGATCGGTTTCAACAATTTTCATCTCAACAAAATTTGGCGGAACGACAACATAAGGAGAGTTATTCCAAAGTGTGATTGTGCAAAGTGACTCTTCAACTAACCATTTATCGTTATCGCCAACGGCATTTTTATCCGCTTCAATTTGCTCAAAAGTTTCAGGGTGCATGAAATAAAAATACTCGCCGTCTGTGTACAAATACTGATAATCAGTTTCCATAACTTCGGCTGATTCCACTTTATCTGTTGACTTAATGGTTTTCTCAACGACTCTTCCCGTACGCAGGTGTTTAGCTTTAATACGAGTGAATGCTTGTCCTTTACCGGGCTTCACCATATCAACTTCAGTGATGTTCCAGGGCTCATCATTGATAAGAATTTTTAACCCTGTTTTGAAATCATTAATACCTAAAACTGCCATATTTGCTCCGAATATAAAATTTGCGGCGAATAATACCATACAGACGACCTTGAGATAAAGATTATCAATGCAGTTATGACCCTAAATCCTGTATACTAGCACTTTTTTGATTCTTTCGTGAATGAACAATAGCAATTGGCGCCATCAATGCAGAAATCAACTTGATAGTAACGAACTATTTAAGTTGGAAAACTATGCCGAGGAGAGTGAGAAATTGTTTAGTTTGCAAGTTCCCCATAGTTATTTACAAAGTATTAACTTTGCCGATAAAAATGATCCTTTGCTCTTACAAATCTTACCGCATAAACTGGAGTCACAAAAGGATGAAAACTACAAAAATGACCCTGTCGGAGACTTAAAATCACGCAAAACTAAAGGAGTGATTCATAAATATCACGGACGTGTTTTGTTGATTGCAACCGGTGCTTGTGCGATTAATTGCCGCTATTGTTTTAGAAGAAATTTTCCTTACACTGAAAATAATGCCAGCGCAAAAAACTGGAAGCACGCTATCGAATACATTTCTGCTGAAACCAGTCTCCATGAGGTGATTCTCAGTGGTGGCGATCCGTTGATGCTTTCTACATCCGTATTGCAGAAATTCACCGAACAATTAGTCAATCTTAAACACATTAAAACCCTACGAATTCATACTCGCATGCCGGTAGTTTCACCGGAAAGAATCACAACCAACTTTCTCAATTGGTTGAATGAAATTGAATTAAATAAAGTGATTGTTATTCATTCAAACCACCCCAACGAACTGACTGAAAGCCACAGAGAAGTTTTCTCAAGAATTAAAAACACAAATACTCACCTACTCAATCAAAGTGTTCTACTCAAAAAAATCAATGACAATGCCGAAACACTTTGCGAACTTTCGCATAAATTGTTTGATTTAGGCGTTCTACCGTATTATTTGCATCAACTGGACAAGGTCTCCGGTGCAAGCCATTTTCAAGTATCAGATAATCACGCTAAATTGATTTATAAAGAAATGATGAGTCAATTACCCGGCTATTTAGTCCCCAAATTAGTTCAGGAAATCGCCGGCAAATCGAATAAAACTCCAATAATTTAATGCACATAACCTCAAAATTCTGATAAAATTCCTACTTTAAATATTTCTGAGATAACAGTTGGCACAAGATAAAACCATTCGATTATTGATTGTCCATAAATTGGAAGAAGAAGCCGAACGAATTTTATCTATTCTCAGAAACGCCCAAATTCCGGTTCGCCCTAGCCGTTGCATTGATGAAGACTCGTTACTTGAGTTGCTTTCCACCAAAAAAATCGACATTATCCTAATTCAGTCCATGCAAACCGAACTGCCAATGGATACCGTTCATGCTTGTGTCAAAAAAATCGGAAAGGATATCCCTTTAATCGCTTTATTGGATAATCTCAACAACGATACAATTTCCGAAGCCTATGAAGCCGGAATGAAATATTTCTGCACTGACAGTATTCCTGAGCAACTCTGTAAAGAAGTGACTAATGTATTTAACAGCCTGAATAAAAGACGGCAACTGAGACGAGTTGAAGCCGAGCTGAATGATGCAGAGAGACGTTGCGCATCGCTTTTAGACAGTTCAAAAGATGCAATCGCTTATATTCATGACGGAATGCATGTTTATGCCAATAACGCTTATCTGGAATTTTTCAAATACGAAGATGCAGAGGAACTCGAAGTCACACCATTTTTAAATTTGGTTGGCAAAGACGAAGTTGCCAATGCTAAGAAACTATTAAAAGATATTGCTGCGGATAAAATTCCTGACGGCGATATCAATATGGTTTTAAAAACCGAAAAAGGCGATGAACTAAAAGCAGTCGTCAGTCTCAACAAGGCAACAGTTGATGGTGAACCTTGTGTACAGTTTCTAGTGAGACCTCCAAAAGTTAATAAGGAAGCTGAACTTGAACTTCAAAATATCAAAAATAAAGATTTACTCACTGGTTTCTTCAATCGAAACTACTTCACCAAAGACATTGTTGCCAAAATAAATAGTGTTCGCTCCGGAAAGTCCAAAGGCTACTCAGTATTGTTTATTCAAATTGATGATGATAAGAATCTGGAAAAAGAACTTGGCAAAGGTAATTTGGATTTATTGATGTCAGATATGGCGCCGTTTATTAAAGAAGTCGTTGGAGAAAAATTCAGCTATTATCGTTATGACGATTCGGTCTTCATAGTAGTTATGGATCGACAAATCGAGGAAGCGGAGCAAATATCCAAGCATCTGGTTTCAAAAATAAATGATCATTTGTTCAGTGCCGGTGAAAGAACACTGGCTTGTACAATTAGTATCGGTGTGACACAGATCATCGAAAAGACAGAATCCGGTTCTGAGATTATGAAAGTTCTGCATCAGGAAATTGATGTTGCTAGAGAAAATGGTGGGGCTCAGGTTGCAATATTCGATCCGGCTGAAGAAGAGAAAAAAGCTCGCACAGCTAACCAAAAGTGGATTGATTTAATCACTGACGGTGTTCATGGAGACAAATTCGTATTGCATTACCAACCCGTGATTAGCCTTCAAGGCGAAGAAACAGAGCACTATGAAGCTTTGGTTCGATTAAAAGACGATGATAAAATCATTATGCCCGCTGACTTCATTCCTGTCGCCAAAAAATACGGACTCATACTAGATATCGACCGAAAAGTGATTCGCAATGCCATTAAGTCTATCAAAGAATCCAGTAAAAAAGTGGCGTTATTCGTTAAAATGTCCACTGATACATTATCGAATTCTTCTTTCCCTAAATGGTTAGCTCAAGAATTAAAACTTGCTGGAATTCCGGGAAGCCGTATTATTTTTGAAACACCTGAAAGTGAGTTGATTACTCACTCTAAAACTGTGAAACCGGTGATTCAAGCCATTCGTGCTCTTAACTGCAAATTTGCCATTGAGAAATTCGGTTCCGGATTAAATTCATTCACTTTACTCAAGCACTATCCAACGGACTACATCAAGATTGATTCAGCATTTATGAGCGAATTTGCATCCAATGATGAAAATCAGAAGAAAGTCAAAGAAATCATTGATTTAGCTCACGCACAAAGCAAGTTGGTTATTTGCGAATTTGTACAAGATGCAGCAACAATGAGTATTTTGTGGAAATATTCTACTAACTTTGTTCAAGGTAATTTCATTGCTCCGGCTTCCGAAGTGATGACTCAAGAATCTTAAACAATTAATGATTCCTCGTTCCGACAAATCATCGGAATATATCGGACGATTTGCTCCTTCACCAACCGGTCCATTACATTTAGGTTCAATTATGGCGGCTTATGCGAGCTATTGTGACGCCATGCATAACAACGGACAATGGTTAGTCAGAATTGAAGATTTAGACCCGCCTCGCGAACAACCCGGTGCCAGTTTATCAATTATAAAAACTTTAAAGAAGTATGGTTTTCAATTTGACGAAAACATCATTTTCCAGAGCCAAAATGATAGACAGAGTGCTTATCAAGAAGCACTCGAAATCCTCGAAAAAAAATTTGCTGTGTACAATTGTTCCTGTTCCAGAACCGAACTTAAAGGAGTTGAAATATTAGAACATCCCTGCCGGTTTCAATCCAAACAACCTGAAATTGAATTTAGTGTCAAGCTAAAGGCAACTGATGAAATCATTTGTTTTGAAGATATGATTCAGGGACAAATTTGCAAACATTTACTCAATGATTGTGGTGATGTTGTGCTAAAACGCAAAGAAGGATTCTATTCTTATCAACTCGCCGTGGTGGTTGATGATTTTTATCAAGGTGTCACACATGTTGTTCGTGGAATTGATTTACTCGACTCAACACCGTGGCAAATTTATTTGAATGAATTATTAGGATTTCCTCAACTTCAATACTCTCACATCCCTGTTTTTGTAAATAACCAAGGACAAAAACTCAGCAAACAAACATTTGCTCAAACCATTGAAAATGAAAACCCTATTGAAACATTGTTGTTTGTCCATAATCACTTAAAGCAGCAACCTTTTATCGAAAAACCAAAGACGCTGGAACAATTCTGGAACCATGCGATTCAACACTGGAGTTTGAATAATGTTCCAAAAATCAGCGCAATTAAAGTATAATTGCGACTTCTGAAAAAAAATAAAATCATGGCTAAATCAACAATCACCGCAGTGACGCCGGTTGACGGTCGCTATCAGAGCAAAACTGAAAATCTTCAGGAAATTTTCAGCGAATACGGACTCATAAAAAACAGACTTTTCGTTGAATTAAGATGGTTAATCAAACTATCGCATGAAGAAAATATCACCGAATTAAAAGAATTTTCAAACGATGATATTGACTGGCTATTGAGCATTCACGATCACTTCGATGAAACTCAGGCGGAAAGAGTCAAAGCCATTGAAAGCATTACCAACCACGATGTCAAAGCGGTTGAATACTACATCAAGGAAGAATTAGCTAAAAACAGTCAATTGGCAGAATCGTCAGAATTCACGCATTTTGCCTGCACATCCGAGGATATTAATAATTTATCATACGCTTTGATGCTATCTCAAGGTCGTGACATGTTGATATTACCAACGCTTTATCAAGTGACTGATGATTTATCAACAATGTCCCAGCAATATGCGCAACAGCCAATGATGTCACGAACTCATGGACAACCGGCAACTCCAACCACTATGGGTAAAGAGTTGGCGAATGTTGTTTATCGTTTGCAAAGACAATTGTTGCAATTGGAAAACATTGATATTTTTGGAAAAATCAATGGTGCCGTTGGCAATTATAATGCTCATCGTGTAGCCTATCCTGATGTGGATTGGATGAAGTTGGCTCAGGAGTTTGTGGAAGAGTTACATCTGAGCTTCAACCCGTACACCACACAAATTGAACCACATGATTATATAGCTGAATATTTTCACGCACTGATTCGTATCAATGTGATATTGATTGATTTATGCAGAGATATTTGGGGATATATTTCAATCAATTATTTCAAACAAAAAGTCATCAAAGGCGAAGTTGGTTCATCAACCATGCCGCATAAAGTAAATCCGATTGATTTTGAAAATGCGGAAGGCAACCTCGGATTGGCAAATGCTTTGATGCAACATTTGGCTGAAAAATTACCGATTTCGCGCTTTCAACGTGACTTAACAGACTCAACTGTTCTTCGTTCCATCGGAACAGCCATTGGACATTGCATGATTGCATGGTCTTCGCTCAGCAAAGGTCTGAGTAAACTGGAACTCAATCCAGATGCCATGTTAGCTGATTTAGATAACAATTGGGAACTTTTGGCAGAACCAATTCAAACAGTGATGCGTCGCTATGGAGTTGAAAATGCTTATGAAAAACTCAAAGAGTTGACTCGTGGAACAAAGGTCAATCAACAAAGCATTCACGCATTTATTACCGGATTGACACTTCCCGATGAAGCCAAAGACGAATTGTTAAAACTCACTCCTGCAACATATTTGGGTTACGCCATTGAACAAACTGAACTTATTTAGAGATTGCTCAGTCAGCAAGGAAGAATTCCTACGCGATTATTGGCATCAAAAGCCCTTATTGATTAAAAATGCAGTTGATATTGGTGATTTTGTTTCCTGCTTTCCTGACAAACAACAACTGATTAAACTGAGTTGTGATGATGATATTCAATCGAGAATTGTATTCAAAAACTCAGAAACAAATTATGATGTTGAATATGGTCCTTTCTCGCATGAAGACTTTAATGAACTTGAGGATGAAACCTGGAATCTTTTAGTTTCCGACATCGACAAATGGCATCCACTGAGCCGGAAAATTCTGCAACATTTTGATTTTATCCGCAACTGGATATTCGATGACATTATGCTGAGTTGTGGTTCTGTTGGCGGAACTGTCGGACCACATACCGATCATTATGATGTGTTTTTGTTACAGGTTGAAGGACAAAGACTTTGGAAGTTTTCAAACAGCAAAATTCTAAATCCGGATTTACTTCCTGACCAAGCACTGAAACTTATGTCCGACTTTCAATACGACACCGAATACAATCTCAACCCGGGAGATATTTTGTATTTACCACCGGAATACGCTCATTATGGAATCATCAGCTCAGATGATTGTGTAACCTGTTCCATCGGCATGAGAACTCCATCAGCATCTGAACTAAGTGTTTCCTTTGTTGATAGTTTGGCTCAAACTTTGTCAGATAATAATCGTTTTGTTGAGCCTCAATTTCAGTCTCAACCTTTAAAAGGGGAAATAACTCAAGACGATTTATCAGCTGTGAAAAATATCCTATTGGACAATTTATCTTTTGAAAACATGAATTTAATCTCTTGGTTTGGAAAATACCTTACCGAATACAGAAGTCTTTTTTATGAATTCAATGAATACAAAGAATCTGAGGAATTCAACCTAGAACTGAATTTAAGAACATCACCATTCAGCAAAACTTGCTATTTCGCTCAAGGCGATAATGCAATATTGTTTGTTAATGGAATGGAATTTGATTGCAGTTTAACACTTGCTCAACTGATCTGTAATGAACAAACTATTTCTTCTGAAATGCTTTCAAAACTGACTAAAACCGACCTTGAAGTCGCAGAAAAACTTTTTTGTGAAGGTGCTTTGATAGTGGCCTAATTGTCATGCTGAATTTGTTTCCACTAGTGTCCGGTTAAATTTTTAGAGTATGTTCTGAAAGCATTGCAATGTTTGGTTTTGCGGTATATAACCAAGTTTTCAGACTTAAAAAACACAAACATTGCAACTATGAAGAGTATGACACGATTTTCTCAGTTATTGAACCATTTCCCCAAAAATGCATTTAAAAAAATAATTGCCAACGAAAAAGCAGACAGATACCTAAAATCATTCAAAACCTGGGATTTATTACACATATTGCTTTACGGACAGATTACTCAAACCAAATCACTAAGAAGAGTGATCAGTGGTTTTAATACTCACACAAATAGC
>JAGRJO010000039.1 GCA_020442725.1 Lysobacterales bacterium | reverse complement strand
TAACACTCATGATGATTTGTATGGCGGCGACTTATGATTCTCAGGATGGTGATATCGTCATGCCTTTTGAATTTGAAACTTGCGAAACCAAACAAGAAAATTGGCAAAACTGGCTGAGTCATGATCCGGTCAATATGGTTGCAAAAAAAATTGATGCTTTGAAACAACTCAACGGCTTGTTTATGGATTGCGGATTTCGCGACCAGTATATGATTCACTACGGAATGCGAAGATTAAGCCGTGAACTTGAAAAGCATCAAATCGAACATACTTATGAAGAATTCAATGGGACACATTCGAACATAGATTATCGATTGGATGTTTCCCTACCCTATTTGTACGAGAAAATTAAATGAACATTACCGTTAGTCCTGAAGCCCAAAACTTTCTGTCTGATGTGGTCAAAAAACACAATATTGATGATTTGCATTTACAAATCATGGTGAAAAACGCAGGAACTCCAATTGCAGATTGCTTCCTGAATTTTTGCGAGCGTCATGAAGCTCCCAAAGATGCTTATGAGTTCAAACAAACAGATTTTAGCTTGTTTGTCGCCAAACAGGATGAGAAGTTCCTTGCTGACGCCAGTATTGACTATGACCTTACAGACACCGGTGGACAACTCAACATCAAAGCTCCAAAACTGAAAGGCGAAAAACCAAATGATGATTCTCCTCTATTTGAACGCGTGGAATATTTCATCAATGTGGAATTAAATCCGTCTCTGGCAATGCACGGTGGTCATGCCAAACTGAAAGCGATTGAGGATGGTTATGCTTTTATCGAATTTGGCGGTGGCTGCCACGGCTGTGGTATGGCACAACAAACACTTTCGATGGGAATGGAAACCAAATTGCTTAAAGCATTTCCAGAACTAAAAGGTTTAATGGACGGGACGGATCACTCTAATGCGGAGAACCCGTATTATGAGTGAATTCATTAAAGCCCTAACCCTACAGGATTTTGAATCTGAAATTGTTGAGAAGTCAAACTCAGTTCCGGTTTTGGTTGATTTTTGGGCAGACTGGTGCGCTCCTTGCAAACAACTCATGCCTGTATTGCATGGAATCGTGGAATCGCTTAATGGTGCGGTTCATCTGGCAACCGTTGATACCGATAAGGAACAAGAGCTTGCGATCCAATTTGGAATTCGTTCACTTCCAACAGTTATGCTGGTCAAAAACGGTGAGGTTGTTGAGCAGTTTATGGGGGCACAACCCGAATCCGAAATCAGAAAATTGATAGAACCTCATCTTGATTTGAATCAAGTTGCAGATAGTGAGCCTGAGTCAGAAAATCTGCAACAAGCCATGCAATTAGTTGCAATGGGAAACTATGATCAAGCTGTGGAACTATTGCATTTGGATGACTCACTCGATGCCAAGTTATTATTGATTCAAATTTATATGCAACAAAGCAATCTCGAAAAAGCCAAAGCGACTTTTGATAATTTGGATTCCGAGCAAAAAAATGATGAGAAATGCAAAAATATCAAATCGTCTTTCGAATTGCTGGAAATCAGCCAAAAACACCCACAAGAAAATTTACAATCCGCCATTCACAAAACAATTTACCAAGACCCAGAAGATGGCATTCAAGCATTACTCGATTTACTTGCTAATGTCAAAGGCAATGACCAAAATCCAATTAAACAAAGTTTAATTATCGCTTTTAATTTAATTGATGATGCTAAGATTGTCTCCCAATTTAGAAGAAAAATGGCATCCTTGATATTTTAATATTTAGAGTATTTGTATTTAAGCATTATTAATTCATTACTTTTTCAAAATATTAGTGCTTAACCATTCTTCAATTTATTGACTTCTGCCCAAAAGACAATAGAATATCAGGCGTTTTGACACAAAAATGATATAGGAATAAATAATGAAATTAACAAAAGCAATAATATTTTCTTTGGTGTTATTTGTAACAGCTTCATTTGCAAATAGGAGTGAGGAAAATAATTCAGCCGAACCGGTTGCAAATCCAACTGTAAATCCAAGTAGCTACCAATTTCCAACTGGTGGTGGCGTTGGTGTACTTTACAGTAATGGAGAATTAGTGAATAGTTCAGGTACAGGCGTTGGTGGACTTGATGAAAGTGTGTTGCAAAGCGTAACTTTAGGGATGGGTACACTAGGTTTTGGTCATCAAGTATTGAACGGAAACAGAATTGCAGATGACTTTACTGTTCCAGCTGGAGGATGGGATATAACAACAATTACCTTTTATGCATACCAAACAAACGAAACCGCATCGACTATAACTGCAGTTAATCTGCAAATTTGGGATGGTGATCCAAGTAATCCCGGAAGTACTGTCGTATTTGGAGATGATACAACAAACCGGATGATTTCAACTGTTAACTCAAATATTTTGAGGGTTACAGAAACTTCAACTGGAACCACAACAAATAGACAAATTGCAGCTAGCACAGTTGATGTAAATATCTCTTTACCTGCAGGAACCTATTGGTTGGATTGGCAAAGCGATGGTTCCGGAGCGTCAGGACCTTGGGCTCCACCAATTACAATCAATGGTCAATCAACAACTGGGAATGCACTACAGTTTACAGGTTCTTGGACTTCGGTCACTGATCTCTCAACTGGAACTCAGCAAGGTTTTCCTTTTGTGATTAATGGAATTTTACCTCCTCCTCCGGTTATCCCAACAACTAACTGGTTAGGGTTAACTTTGTTACTTATGCTACTGAGCTTTATTTCATACAGAAAATTAGCTAAATAAGTAAACAACTAATTATGATAAAAAATGCCTGAAATTTCAGGCATTTTTTTTTAATAAACTTTGTAAATAAGGTTTATAATTAACCAAATCAGAAATTATTGAAAATCTATGAAAAACTCAATACTATTATTGGCTTTACTTTTTATATCCAGTATTCAAGCACAACAAATAGCAACAAAAAAATTACCGCCTAAGTACACTCAGACGTTATTTCAACATGAAAATATTTTTATCGGTGCACAGCCGGATTATATTGATTTTGCTGACATTAAGGAATTTGGTATCACCAAAGTTATCAATAACAGAACTCTGGGTGAAATGAAAGAATTGAATTTTTACGAAGATTACCTTTTGAAAAAAGCCGGAATTGAATACGTTTTTATTCCAATTGGTGATGAAGGAAATGAATATTCACCTGAAAAACTCAAGGAATTTGCTCAAGCGATTGACTCAGCAGATGGTAAAGTACTGCTGCATTGCCGTTCCGGCCACAGAGCTTCGCAAATGTGGGCAGCGTATTTGGTTCAATACCAAGGAAAAACACCTGATGAAGCACTGGAAATGGTTTCAGATATGGGTTGGTGGCCAATGCCGATGGAAGCTCTGCTAAATAAGAAACTTTCAGTTCAATTTGCTGAGGAAAAATAATAATTCAGGGCTGTCTTGAAAAAGTACAAAGTTTATCCCACATTTTTTGTGGGAGATTTGTATCCAATTGATGCCCCCCATTAAATACATCCAGCCAGTAGGTTTCACCCTCAATCCAACCAGCATTTAAAAATTTTATTCGTTCCTGTTCAATCGTTGGCTTCAGCGGGTCTGATTGTCCTACTGAAACAAATACAGGCAAAACATCACTATTTGCCGGAACATTTGGATCTTCAAAAACAGCATCAGCAAAGGTCCCCGCACTCACGGAATAAGCAGGATATCCTTGGTTGTAGAACAGCATTAAAGTATGCATTAAATGTCCTCCAGATGAAAAACCATGTCCGTAAACTCTTTTTAGTTCAATATTATAATGTGCGAACATATCATCAAGAATATCATATAATAATGCAATATCATTTGGGAAGGTAAAGCCTCCACCAGTCGAACCGGTTCCTGCTTGAGCAACAATTATAAGATGATTTTGATCAGCAAAAGGTTTCCAGAAATCTCTGGTTGCCTGTGCGTTGGTTTGAGCCGTCCCGGCTCCTGCAGCTCCATGCCAGGAGAATAATAAAGGATAGGCTTTATTTGGATTGTAGTCTGGTGGAATGGAAACATAATAGGTTCTGTTCGCACCATGAGAAAAAACGACTCGGGTGAATGCTCCCGGATAACTTCCACCTGAGCCATTACTTGGTTCAGAATCATTCTGAAATCCAGATAAGAAAATAATATCTTCACAATCCATTAGACTAGGAATATCGGGTAAAGCATTACATTGGAAGCAACAGCCTAAAACAATCAAACTTAGTAGTTTTCTTTTATAAAATCTCATAATATCAACAGATATTTGCCACGAGAAAATACAGTTTCTGCCTATTAATCGCTTTTTTCAAGCATACCTGCGGAATTGTTACAATATTTTATTTTTTGACAGTTCTTCATAATACGGCATGCATTCATCGGCAATTTTTTGTTCATCCTGAGTGAGTTTAATTTCTTTTGGTTTGTATTTTGAAAAGCCGGTTGATTGAATGACGCTGTTATACCAATGTTTTGCCCAGACTCCGTCACTGTCGCGATAACCTTTATTCCAACTTAACATTTCACTATTAAAAGGAACGTCCAGTGTTTCACACATAATATTTAACATGTTTTCAGGATTCATCAAAATATCTTTGGAATCAAACACCGGTGGAGTTTCTCCATTTTCTGATTGAATCAGTTTGAATAGTTTTAACAATTGAGGATAACCCAAATCTTCAGGAGTCGCTTTGGGATATTTTTCCAAATAGGAGGATAAAACCTCATCAGGATGTCTCAGCAAGATGGCATTTTTCAGGTGCACAATCCATGACAAATCGGTATCTGTAAGAATATGATGTGCCATGTGTTTTTGGTAAAAAATGCTAATGTCATGCGGAAATTCACAAGTAGTGAGTCTTTTTGTGATTGATTGGTAATCTTTCCCCTGCTCTTCAATAATTTCTTCATACATCGGGTGTTTTTTCCCAGTTTGAAAAAGATAAGGTCCATATAAAGGTTCATCAACAACCACAGTATCAGATCGGTTTTCCCAACTACGCATCATCGCCGTAGAGATATTTCGTGGTCCTGACCACATTGCAATTCGAGTGATTGTCATACCAATCCTCTGTTAATCAATTGCAAATACAATTTCTGTAACCTGGGTATCATCTTTCTTTCAGATGGGTTTCCTATCACTCTGCCATCCACTTCATTCACAGGTGTGAGTCCAGCGAAAGTTCCCGTGACAAAGCATTCATCAGCTCCGTAAACATCAAACAATGAAAAATTCTTTTGGAAAACCGGAATGTCATTTTCCTCACAAAGTTGAATGATTTTAGAGCGTGTGATTCCACCTAAACAATAATCTCCTGTCGAAGTCCAGACTTCACCTTTTGTCACAATAAAAAAATGAGTCGAGTTACAGGTCGAAACAAATCCATGCGGATCGAGCATCAATGCTTCATCATAACCGGCTTTGGTTGCCTGAATACAACCCAAAATGCAGTTGATTTTGCTATGTGAGTTCATCTTCTGATCCTGAACATCCGGATATCCCCGACGTACATGAGTGGTGAATAATCGAATTCCCTTAGCAACTTTCTCCGGATTAGGGATTTTGTATTCGGGAATAATAACAATTGTTGCACCCGGAAAAGTGGCTCTGGGATCTTGATAAGGAGTGGTTTTCACGCCTCTTGTAACCATCAAGCGAATATGAACATGATCATGCATATCATTGGCTTGAATGGTTTGATATACTCTTTCAGACAATTCTTCTTTGCTCAAACCAATATCCATATCCAATGCTTTAGCTCCCTGATACAATCTTTGCAAATGATCATCCAAAAATGCAATAACTCCATTGTGCAATCGCAAACCTTCCCAGACTCCATCTCCCAGAATAAAGCCACTGTCAAAAACTGAAATTTTTGCTTCATTCCGATGAAACAATTCGCCGTTGATATTGATTAAAATATCGAGGTTTCGATCATCTTTAATAAATTCATGTGACCCCATTGAGCTTTCTCGTTGATTTTTAAAATCAACATAATACCATCAATTTAATCTCAAGTTGCAACAATCTTTATCATGCAATTCAATTGGTTCTGAGTTACTTTTCCCGATTGTTTTGACAAACGATTTTTCAGCAAATTGAATCCCCGAAAATTTTTTGATAAATCTTCCGGCTTGAATTTCTCCCTGGGCTTCCAGTCGGGTCAATTCCAATACTGCTTCATACCAGTTGAGTGGCAATTGCTCTTTTTCAAAAACGGCTTTGCATAAAATTCCATAGCGTTTTAATGACATTTTGATTAAAGATTGTTTGTCGGCTGAATCATTATTTTTACAAACAGACCAGCGACCCATCATGTCCAGATAATTGGTGTTTGACTTGTTTTTCTTAATGTATCTGGCGCGTTGTGCCGGCGATAAACTGAATATTCGCAAAGCAGACGCTCCATCACAATAAATTACTCCTAATTTAAGCAAGTGAATCAGCTCTTCTTCCAGTTCCAACAGCATACAAGATAAATTGGATTGAATATCACTCGCATACATGGCTCCTTTTTCTTTAAGAATACTCAGAATTTGAGCTGCCCTGTCAGATATTTGTTCAGGTAAAAGTTCAACAATAGGAAAACATTGTAAATTTTCCCTTTTCAAGAATGTTATTGGTGTGTTTTTCAAACAAGCAACTCCCAAATTGGTTAAGCTGTGATTCGGAACCACTCTTTTCCAGATAAATTGTCCGCTATAACACAAAGAATCCAGCATGTAACACTGATAATCTTTCATACGGGGCTTGATGAGAAACTCTTCCCAAATTCCGGCGGGTGCAGAATAACCCTGCAACAATGTTAAAACATGAATCAAACCGTCCATTCCTGAAAATTGCTTTTCAGCTTTTAAACCATGTTTGATAAAAAGCTGATTTTGATATTGTGCCGGAGAAACCAACTCATGAGAATTGCGTTTTTGATAATGAGTTTGCTTACGAATTTTTGCCAGAATATGGCGTTCGCACCAATGATTTTCGCCAACTTTAAACACTCTGCCATCAATTTCCAACTGGGTTAATGCTTGTTGCAAACTACTGGCAGAAACTTGCAGCAATTGTCTGAGTTTTTCAAAATCAACATACCCAATTGACTCCATTTTCATAAACAACAATTTTGCCAGCTTGGTAATATAATCATCGGAGGGGTTTTTATAAACAGATTCTACAAGTTCCCGGTTTTCTGCACTAAACCAAATTTGAGAATCTTCATGCCTGACAATTTTTCCCTGTTTTTGCAATTCTGGTAAATATTCCACCGCTTCTGCCATTTCATGCTCGTACATGATACCTGAAAAATGAATGGCCTCATGAAGTTCATCCGCATTTCGCATAAAAGGGATGACGGTGCTGTTTACAGACTCAATAATTTTTGGATTGAGTTCCTGACTTGGGAATGATTCGAGAACATCCGATAACTCTTTGGTTTTAATCGCATTGGTGCGTCGTTCTTCTGCCGGAGCATCATCCAGAAACATATAATTCCGAGCATTGATGATTGCCAGAGATGTCGGCGATGGAGTGTTGCTGTCAACAAACGAAACCTCAATTTCTTTATTGCGAATTTTGTTGAGTATTTCAGCTAAACCATCAATATCCATTAAAACACGAATACAATCATGAATGGTTTGTTGCACTAAAGGATGTTGAGGAATTTCACGATCTCCCTGAATATTTTCCAGACAAGCAATTTGATCCGGAAAAAGTTGGGCAATCAAATCCTCAGCCCGGTTTCTTTGTAATTGTGCCGGAACTTTCTTACCGCCATTTCGACGCCGAATTGCCAAAGCTATGGTCGCATTCCAACGCCATAGCGTTTCAAACATCGGTCGATCCAGCAATGCTTGAATCAAAATATTTTCTACTGTTTCCGGATTCAGATAATTGATGATGGTATTCAATTCAAAACTATGACTTTCGCTGAGTGACAAAATCAAAGTGTTTTCATCGGCAGCGGCTTGTAGTTCAAAATTAAACTGACGACAAAACCTCTTGCGTAAAGCCAAACCCCAGGCGCGGTTAATTCTTGAACCAAAAATCGAATGAATCACCAGATGCATGTCATTATTTTCATCAAAAAATCTTTCAACAACAATGTGTTGCTGAGTTGGAACGACGCTCAGGACTTTTTGAGTTTTGGCAAAATAATCTTTTAATTGCGAAGCAGCTAATAATGGAATTTGATACTTTTCAGCAACCTCTTCAGCATTTAGTGAGCTCGCAGAAATTGTTTGTATCACTTCAGAAACGGATTGGCTCAATTCATCGGAACGCCACATTTGCACACCAAACCAAAAAGGAATATTCGGTGGCAGCCCGTGAGCATCTTCGACAAAAACTCTGCCGTTTTCAATTTTAAGAATTCGATAGGAATGATTTCCCAGAATAAAAATATCGCCGGGTAAACTTTCAAATGAAAAATCCTCATTCAAACTGCCAATTTGAATATCTTCCGGTAATAAAATCACATCATAATCAAATTGGTCGGGAATTGTTCCTCCATTCGTGACAGCGGTCAAACGAGCCGATTTCCGAGGTCTTAATTCATCGTTGGTTTTATCGTGAAACAACATTGCCGAATGACGCAGGCGATTGCCTCCATAGCCTTCGGCAAGCATTTGAATCACTTGATTGAAAGTTTCCTCAGATAAATTTTTATAGGTCAGATTATCTGTTAATAAGAAAAATAACTGTTTGCGATTCCATTCTTTCAGCGAAACTTCCGCAACAATCTGCTGAGCTAAAACATCCAATGGTTGTTGCGGAAATAATGTTGTATCGAGAATACTTTTTTGAATGGCGTGTTTGAGTGCAGTTAATTCCACCAAATCATCAATTGTATTGGCAAACAAAAAGCCTTTTGGTGTTTTATCCAAGCTGTGACCGGAACGCCCTACTCTTTGTAAAAACGCCTGAATATTTCCCGGCGAACCAATTTGACAAACACAATCAATATCACCGATATCGATTCCCAACTCCAAAGAAGCGGTCGCAACCAATGCTTTTAGCTGACCTGATTTCAGCATTTGTTCGGCATTTAAGCGATGTTCCTTTGCCAAAGAACCATGATGGGAGGTAATAAATTCTTCACCAATTTTTTCAGCCAGATTTTTAGTCAACCTCTCGCACAAACGTCGGTTATTGACAAAAATCAGAGTGGTTTTATGCTCAGCAATCACCTCACAAAGTCTTTGATAAACCTCTGCCCATTGCTCGTTGGACATAATCGCTGTCAGAGGAGATTGCGGAATTTCTATGGTGATTTCGAGTTGCCGTTTATGCCCCAGATTAACAATTTCAGAGTTTTCACCATGCAAAATAAAGTCTCGCATGGTTTCGATCGGTTTTTGAGTGGCCGAAATAGCAATTCTTTGAGGGCGTTGATAACAAAGAGCTTCCAGCCTTTGCAAAGACAGCACAAGATGAGCCCCACGTTTGGAATTAGCTACCGCGTGAATTTCATCAATAATCACCGTTTTCAGATTTTTCAAAATCTCACGACCACTCTGAGAAGTGAGCAAAACATACAAAGATTCCGGAGTAGTTACCAATATATTCGGCGGTTTTTTACGAATTTTATTTCGTTCTGCCGGAGTTGTATCTCCGGTCCAACTGGCTGCCCTTACATTTTTATCAGGAAATAATTGATTCAAATCAACCAGCGGTTGTTCCAGATTGATTTTGACATCATTGGACAAGGCTTTGAGTGGTGAAACATATAAAATCGTCAATCCATTATCACCTTTGACGAACAATTGATTCAAACCATACAGAAAAGCCGCTAATGTTTTACCGGAACCGGTTGGCGAAGAAATCAGAACATCACGTTGCTTTTCAATTGCCTGCCATGCCTGAATTTGTACATCAGAGGGATGCTTAAACCGACTTTCAAACCAAGATATTAACTGCGGGTGGAATATTTTATTCATCGTAAGTTTTATTGTTAATATTTGCTTTGTAAGTTGTGCTACCTTGAGAATTGACCTTATAATACACGACTTAATTTATAAAACATATATACGAGGGGTATATGAAAGATCAAGATTCAATATTTTTCAAAAACTTTTCCATTTTATTGGGCGCATTAGTTGGTCTCACAATCATTTTGATTGTTGTTGGTTATTTGGTTCATAATAGTTTGTTTGCAGGGAAAGAAACTGTTACTGACCGCAATGCTATCGAACAGGCTTTAGAACCTGTTGCTAAAGTCAATACAGGTGAAGTTGTTGAGGAATTTTCAAATACTGGCGATAACACTGCTGATACACAGACAAATAACAACCAAGCAGAAGCTCAGGTTGCCGGAGCCTTTGATGGTTCATTGGATGGGGCTATGATTTATCAGAATGTTTGTTTTGCATGTCATGCAACCGGTGCTGCAAATGCACCTAAATTGGAAGCTACCGCTTGGACAGACAGAATGGAAAAAGGAGTTGATGGTCTTGTGACAAGTGCAATCAATGGTTTAGGAGCCATGCCACCTAAAGGCGGTCGCCCTGACTTGACTGATGAGCAAATGAAAGCTGTTGTTGAATTTATGGTTAAAGACTTCCAATAACACTTTTAAACTCTAAGTATTAATCAAAAAAGCACATCGTTTGGTGTGCTTTTTTTTATATCTGTTCTTTTCTAAAATCCCTTAAATAAACCTTCATATCATTAAACTACTGTAACTCGCTGTTGAATTCAGATAAAATGTATAAGATTCCAATAAAATATAACTTATGAAAAAATACACATTTCTTATTCTTTTCTTTATCTCATCAATTGTTAATGCCGATTTAATAAGTGCTACTAAAAATTATGAAGAACAAAACTTTAACGAGGCTTTCAATCAATTTATGGTACTTGCCAAACTGGGTAACATCAATGCCCAACATAATATTGCAGTCTTGTATTACAATGGAGAAGGAACTGCAAAGGACTTGGAAAAAGCATATGCATGGTCAGTAATTTCTGACTCAGAGAATGATAATTATCAACAACTAACAAGCACCATTAAATCCAAACTCTCAAAAGAGCAGCTGGAGAGTGCTGAAGTTTATGCTATAGAGTTAGAAGAAGACTACTCCTATGAAAATAGTAAACTTTTACTAGGTCCAAAAACTGATAAAGCTGATAAAGATTCAAATATAAAAACCAAATCTGTTGAAATCGTTAAGACAGCAGCTCCTTATTATCCGAGAAATATGTTGAGTAAAGGAATTCAGGGTTTTGCTGATATTCAATTTTATGTCTATCCCAATGGTAGTATTAAAGATTTTCAGGTTTTAGAAGAGTTTCCTTCAAATAATGAATTTGCGAGAGAAGCTATCAAATCTATACAAAAATATAAATTCAGATTTAATCCTGATAAATCAGGCAATTATCGAACTGAACCCTATTTGGTAACACAACGAATAAATTTTGCAATTTCAGGTCATGAAGAACGATTACATAAATCTCAGAAAGTAGTCATTGATAAAATACTTGAAAATGCTAAGAATGGTGATGTTGGCTCACAGTACTCTTATGCGGTGTTATATGACACATTACTAGAAAGAAAGAGTGAAATAGATGGTGGCCAAATTACCGACTGGTTATTTAATGCGTCTCAAGAGGGAAATATTGATGCTCAATTTCGTTTGGGTAAAAAGATATATTATGGTAAAGATTGTAAAATTGAAAAACAAAAAGGAGTTGACTGGGTTATGAATTCCGCACAAATAGGAAATGTTGATGCGCAATACATGGCATATCAAATGCTAAACAATTCCCAGTTGGTAAACCAATCCGGTCAAACAGCCTTTTATTGGCTCGAACAATCTGCCCTGAATGGTCTTCTTGTTGCTCAATTGAAATATTCTGAGGTCATTGCATCCTCTGACAATCCAACAGAAGAACAAATTGATTTAGCAGAAACATTTCTGAATAAGTATAAAGACAAACTATTTAAAACAATTCAATGGTATGAGGTGAATGCTATGCTTCAAAATACAAAAGGAAACTATTCTAAAGCTTTGAAATCAATCGATACCGCAATCAAAAACGCTAAAAAAGCTGAATGGGATTTATCTGAACTCAATAAACAAAAAGAATTGATTATTAAAAACAAAAACTCAGCTTAATTATTGAAAACTTCGACTTTATCCAACAGTACTTCAGCTCCTTGCAATTGCTGTCGGATAAAGTCTCAAGCCTTGATTTATTTATCCATAACAGGCTCAACCGTATAACCTTTTTTTCTCAAAAGGTTGATTACGCCAACATCACCACCTAGATGCCCTGCTCCAAAAGCAAATAGAGTGACTTGTTGTTTGGCAATTTCAGGAATTTTCTCATCTATTGAAGTAATAAGAAACTCAATTATATACAGCTTGGTTGTCTGTATAAGTGTCAATAGTCATTGGTGATGATTGGTTTTATAAGGAATCAATCAAATAAGGTAAAGTTATCAATGGGAATTTAGAATGAATACAAATTTGCCATTTCCAATTTTCTGAAAAAAAGGTACAATCAATCGCAATAAAAAAGATTGGGAATCAAATTCTATGAATAAACGAATAACTTCGGCAATTATTCTTCTATTTTTGCCCTTTTTAGCAAATGCTTCTATTGATGAAACGATTAATAATACTCTAGCGCCTTACCTGAATAAATTTACTCAAATCATATTTGCACAAATCCCTTTGTTTGGAACCACAGTTCCATGGGTTGTGATTTGGCTGGTAATCGCTGCCTCCTTTTTTACCATCTATTTTAAATTTATCAATTTAAGGACTTTTGGTCATGGTTTAGCATTGATGCGTGGTAAATATGATTACTCCAAAGCTCCGGGAGAGGTTACACACTTTCAAGCACTTTCCACCGCTTTATCTGGAACCGTTGGACTTGGCAATATTGCCGGTGTCGCAGCAGCTGTTGGCATTGGAGGAGCAGGTGCCACTTTCTGGATGATTGTTTGCGGTTTTTTAGGGATGTCCTCAAAGTTTGTAGAGTGTACTTTAGGTGTCAAATACCGTGATATCTTGCCAAACGGTCATGTGCACGGTGGTCCTATGCGTTATTTAACCAAGGGTTTTGCAGAAAAGAATATGGCTGGATTTGG
>JAGRJO010000399.1 GCA_020442725.1 Lysobacterales bacterium | reverse complement strand
AAAGTAATTAAAGCGCCTTCTAAATCAAGGGCTTTAGAAGCTTGTCCACAACGAAGAGGAGTATGTACGAGAGTATATACAACTACACCAAAGAAGCCAAACTCTGCTTTGAGAAAAGTAGCTAAGGTTAGATTAACAAATGGTTACGAGGTAATCGCTTATATTGGTGGAGAGGGACATAACCTTCAAGAGCACTCTATAGTATTAATTAGAGGTGGAAGAGTAAAAGATTTGCCGGGTGTAAGATATCACGTGGTAAGAGGTGCTTTGGATACTGCTGGAGTGAATGACAGAAAAAATGGTAGATCAAAATACGGTACTAAGAGACCTAAACAATAGGATAGAACAATGAGAAAAGCAGCAGCGAAGAAACGATATTTAGCGCCAGATCCAGTGTACAAAGATTCATTGGTAACGCGATTTGCAAATGACATGATGTTGTCGGGTAAAAAAAGTACTTCTTTTGCTATCCTTTACGGAGCAATGGATATCATTAAAGAAACTTCTGGTGAAGACGGATATGAAACTTGGAAGAAAGCATGTGCAAATGCAATGCCTAGTGTTCAGGTAAAAAGTAGAAGAATT
>JAGRJO010000398.1 GCA_020442725.1 Lysobacterales bacterium | reverse complement strand
GTCAAAGTCCAGGCTGTTCAGCTTTTTGCTTTTTAATTCAAGCCAAAGCAAGGCTTCATGCAATATTCCTGCCTTGCGCAAGGCTTTGGCTTTGTCGCGCAGAGCAGGGTTAAAAGGAAGGGATTGATAGGCTTTTGTATCCCTCATAAAAGACCTCCTTGTCTTTAAAATAACGGTGCTATCCAATGCGCTGTACCAATTCCCCTCCCATGGAGGGGTGGCAGGCACAGCCTGACGGGGTGGTACTACAATGACACTTTTCACTAAGCCGAAACCTCTTTACCACCCCGCCCTTCGGGCACCCCTCCAGAGGAGGGGAATTTAGGGAAGCTCAGCAACAGATCGCGGTAATACTCGTATTGCTTTTGACGTAGCTCGATTTCGCGGGGTAGGCCTTCGGTGATGGAGTTGGTTAGAGCGTTGAATTTGTCAAGAATTTCAACAACCCTTGCCTGTTCAGCTAAAGATTTCTCTGGGTCATTTGGGAGTGGGATAGGAATAAGCGTTTTTTTGATGTTGTCGTTGTACAGTCGCTTGATTACTCCGCCGTCAGACACATTCCAGCTTGCAATTTGGTAAAAGTAAAACAAGT
>JAGRJO010000397.1 GCA_020442725.1 Lysobacterales bacterium | reverse complement strand
GTTGATTTGTTGATTAGGGATGCAGTCGTTAGCATTGATGACTGTTTTACCCATATCTGCACCGATACATGTGACTAGCAATGAGCCACTGGGTATCTGAACTTTAGGCATCGACGCTGCTCCTTCCGCTGACAAGCGACGACTTGGGCATGTAATGCTACGCATCCCGTTCTTAATATCGCTGGGGGTTACAAAATCAACTTCATCTCCCCACGCGGACTTCTCTGACGACTTGGGTGTACGACCAGTCACGATACGACCAACTTCCCCCAACGTCTTCCACTCCACTTCTTGACCACCCCGCCCTTCGGGCACCCCTCCAGAGGAGGGGAATGCAAAGCTCAACAGCTTGTCGCGGTAGTGGTTGTATTGTTTTTTGCGCAGGTTAAGCTCGGCGGTCAGCTCGGCGGTCATGGCGGTAAATGCGTCCAGTATACGGACGATTTCGGCTTGGATTTCCAGCGATTTTTTGGGGTTGTCTGGGCAGGGGATGGGGATTTGAATCTTTGCCATATCGGTCGCAGAAACATCAATTACTTTAGTTCCTTTTGCCAGCTTTCTCTTTTCGCAAAAAAACGTAGATGTTTGCGTGAAAT
>JAGRJO010000396.1 GCA_020442725.1 Lysobacterales bacterium | reverse complement strand
ATTACCAGCTGTACCAATACTTCAAACCCACGCAACATGGTGGCAGCAGGTCTTGTCGCTCGTAACGCCAATGCCAAAGGCTTATTACGTAAACCTTGGGTGAAGTCATCATTAGCACCAGGCTCAAAAACGGTAAAAATGTACTTAGAAGAAGCAGGACTGATGCCTGAGTTACAAGAAATCGGTTTTGACGTGGTTGGTTTTGCCTGTACGACGTGTAACGGCATGAGCGGTGCGCTCGATCCTGACATCGAAAAAGAAATCATTGATAACGATTTATTTACCACGGCAGTGCTATCTGGTAACCGTAACTTTGATGGTCGTATCCACCCGTATGCTAAGCAAGCATTTTTGGCATCACCACCATTGGTGATTGCCTATGCTATCGCCGGTAATATCCGATATAATAAAAAAAAAGATTCATTAGGTAAAGATCAAAACGGCAATGATGTTTATCTAAAAGACATCTGGTTTGATGATGACGAAGTGGATGCCATCGTTGCCAAAGCCGTGAAGCCTGAGCAATTCAACGCTGTTTATATCCCGATGTTTGATGAAGCCAAAAAAGATACCGGCAAAGCACTAAGTCCGCTCTATAAC
>JAGRJO010000395.1 GCA_020442725.1 Lysobacterales bacterium | reverse complement strand
ATAGTATTTGATGCATCAACTACACGTACTTTTCCGTCATCGGTAATTTCAAAAGTTTTATCATGTGATCCATACTCTTCAGCTTTTTGTGCCATTAAACCAACATTTGGTACAGTACCCATAGTGGTAGGGTCAAAAGCGCCGTTCTTTTTACAAAAGTCTATAGTTGTTTGATATACAGCCGCATAACTACTATCTGGAATTACAGCTTTAGTATCTTGTGCTTCTCCTTTAGTATTCCACATCTGACCGGAGTTTCGTATCATGGCTGGCATAGAAGCATCAATAATAACATCACTAGGCACATGCAAATTGGTGATACCCTTATCGGAATTTACCATAGCAATGGCTGGGCCATTATTGAAAGCAACTTCCAGTTCTTTTTCCACGTTACTTCTTACTTCATCAGAAAGTTCAGGAAGTTTTGTTAATAGGTTACCAAGACCATTGTTGGCGTCTACACCAATTATATCTAACTCTTTACCATATTTTTCAAAAACATTTTTGAAGAACACCTTAACAGCATGGCCAAAAATGATAGGGTCTGAAACCTTCATCATGGTGGCTTTCATGTGGAGTGAGAACAGTATATTTTTGTTTTTA
>JAGRJO010000394.1 GCA_020442725.1 Lysobacterales bacterium | reverse complement strand
TCGCCAATCGCTTTATGCAATAATGCCGCGACGACCGAGCTGTCCACACCACCTGATAGACCGAGCAATACTTGCTTATCACCGATTTGCTTTTTGAGTTGTTCAATACGCATATCGATGATGTTATCAGGCGTCCAGCTACCGGCGCAGCCACAGATTTCATGGACAAAACGTCCTAGTAATGCAGAACCTTGTGCGGTATGCGTCACTTCAGGATGGAACTGCAAACCATAATAATGGCGCGAATCATCAGCCATAATCGCAATCGGGCAGCTTGGCGTACTAGCGACGATATCGAAGCCTTGTGGCGCGTCGATGACTTTATCGCCATGACTCATCCACACATTTAGCTTCGCTGCTGCGTCTTCGATACCATCAGTCAGCGTTGATTTGCCATCGATATTGATGGTTGCTGCGCCAAATTCATGGATGTCACTGGCATGAACTTTACCACCGAAGCGCTCTGCCATCGCTTGCATACCATAGCAGATACCCAATACTGGTACGCCTAAGTCAAATACAGCATCATTGATGCGTGGGCTGTCATCTGCGTGAACGCTCTCAGGACCGCCAGATAAGATAACGCCTTTTGCGCCAAAATCAG
>JAGRJO010000393.1 GCA_020442725.1 Lysobacterales bacterium | reverse complement strand
CCAACTGAATTGAGGATTGAACGGACTATAAATAGAGATGGAATAACTGCAGATGAAGTTATGCAAAGAATTAAAAACCAAAAACCAGATGAAGAAAAAATAAAACTTAGTAACTTCGTGATTATAAATGATGGAGAAAAAGACTTGAAATCACAAGTTCAAGAAATCCATCGTTTAATTTTAGAAAGTACAAAATAAAGATTGAATTAATAACAGATAAAATACAAAAAATGGCAGAGGAAATTATAGACGTATTAATTATTGGAGCAGGACCAGCAGGTTATACCGCAGCAATTTATGCAGCAAGGGCAAATTTAAAGCCAGTACTTTATACAGGAATTGAGCCAGGAGGACAATTAATGACAACGACAGATGTAGAAAATTATCCAGGATATCCAGATGCTGTAACTGGACCCAAAATGATGTCTGATTTTCAAAGTCAAGCTGAAAGAATGGGTACGGATATTCGTTTTGGAACAGTAAGTAAAGTAGATTTTTCTAGTAAAATTCATACAGTTTGGATTGATGATGAAAAAGAATTAAAAGCAAAAACAGTAATTATTGCAACAGGTGCAAAAGCAAAATGGTTGGGATTAGAATCTGAAACGAGA
>JAGRJO010000392.1 GCA_020442725.1 Lysobacterales bacterium | reverse complement strand
TTGGCGAAAAACTTGTACTTCGTATTTTGGATCCCTCTTCAGCGATGTTGGGTATTGAAGCGCTCGGCTATGAATCTGATCAGCAAGATATGTTTTTAGAGGCACTGCATAAACCGCAAGGTATGTTGCTTATCACGGGACCAACTGGTTCTGGTAAGACCGTGTCGCTTTATACTGGTATTAATATTTTAAATACTGGCGCGACCAACATATCCACTGCCGAGGATCCAGTGGAGATTAACTTGGAGGGGATCAATCAAGTCAACGTCAATCCAAAAGTGGGTCTAACTTTCGCAAATGCCCTCAAATCTTTTTTACGCCAAGATCCTGATATCGTCATGGTTGGTGAGATTCGTGACCTTGAAACTGCTGAAATTGCAATTAAAGCAGCGCAAACAGGGCACATGGTGCTCTCAACCCTACATACCAACTCAGCACCTGAAACACTGACGCGGCTGCGTAACATGGGTGTGGCCTCCTTTAATATCGCGACTTCAGTGAACTTGGTTATCGCCCAGCGCCTAGCACGACGTTTGTGTAAAAACTGCAAAAAACCTATTAATATCCCTAAGCAAAGTCTGCTTGAGCTCGGCTTTACAGACGCTGATTTGG
>JAGRJO010000391.1 GCA_020442725.1 Lysobacterales bacterium | reverse complement strand
ACACCGTTATGTGCTGTCGCTACCGCTAATGGTAAGCTAAAGGTCACGTTGACAATCCCTAGAGTGATTTGTAACAACAACAATCCTGCAACTGTAACACCTAATGGCATGAGCTCACGGTTTTTCATTAAACGCGTGGTTAACCATGCCAGATACAAAGTCACCACCACAAAACCCAAACGGTGAGCCATTTGAATCGCAACCCGACTTGGAGCATCAAGCACACCAAATTCATAGTTCACACCCAAACCACGCCACATCACAAAGGCTTCGGAAAAATTCATGTCCGGCCATAATTGGCCATTACAAAGCGGAAAACCAACACAAGATAATGCGGCATAATTGGAACTGGTCCAGCCACCGAGCATGATTTGTAAAATAACTAAGAACAAGGCCAAACCAACCATCCATTGTTTCACATGACCGGCATAACGGTAAGGCTGTATCTTTTGAGAAGACGATAATGCTAACCAGAATAGAAGCGACAAAGTCAACATGCCACCCATTAAATGACCCATGACTATAATCGGCTTCAGTTGCAATGTGACTGTCCACATTCCTAATGCCGCTTGAAAAACTATAACAAAACCCAAAACCAAAGGCAGCGAATACG
>JAGRJO010000390.1 GCA_020442725.1 Lysobacterales bacterium | reverse complement strand
GGTTGTGATTCGCTGGCAAAATCTGAGAAAGTGCTTTCCAATACATCACCTTTTTTCAGTTTTTTTTTTTTTTTAGCGGAAATTTCTTCTTTTTCAAAAAAGCCACCAAAACTGAACAGCAATCCGGCTTTTTCGAGAAATTTCATTCCTCGCCAGGCTCGTTTCATGGTTGTGCGAATATTGCGGTCAATCTTCCAAAGTTTCAATTCTTTTTCATTGGATTGGTTGATTGCAGCTTTCATTTCCGCACCCGGCTCAACTCCTAGTTGCTTTGCCAAGCGATTTTGATAAGCCGATAATGCTAAATTGACAGCAACCATGCCGGTCTGTTTGTTTTTGATTATGCTTAACAAGTCCATATTTTTGTAGCGATTGGGGTTGGTCATAGCCTCAAAACGCATTTCATCCAATTCTACAGCAACAGTATCAAACTCTCCGGTATTAAGTAATTCATTAACCTTATCAACGCTGGTCTGTGAAACATGAGCCGTTCCGAGTATGACAAAGTTTTGTCCATCCTGATTGATAATTTCGTGCGGCTGATCTTGTAAAATCTCTTTAATTTGATTGGTTGATTGCAAAAGTCTATCCAATGAATACAAAGCCGATGATTT
>JAGRJO010000038.1 GCA_020442725.1 Lysobacterales bacterium | reverse complement strand
TGAAGAATGAAAACAATTCAATTGAACAATAAAGCAATCACACCATCCAAAATCGTTTGTATCGGCAGAAATTATGTTGAACATATCAAAGAACTGGATAACGAAACACCAAGCGAACCTGTGATTTTCTGCAAACCGAATTCGGCAATCTCTGATGAAATAAATTTAGATGAAAATGATGAAATCCATTATGAGGGAGAGATTTGTTTTGTTGTCATGAATAATCAACTGGCAGGTGTTGGTTTTGGGCTGGATTTAACCAAAAGGGAAGTACAGTCTAAACTTAAAACCAAAGGTTTGCCATGGGAACGAGCCAAGGCTTTTGATGGTTCTGCGGTTTTGTCAGATTTTGTCGAGTTTGATGGAAACACACAGAATATCCACATGCAATTATTGATTGATGGTGAACTCAAGCAATATGGCGGTTATGATTTGATGCTTTATAAACCCCAGCAAATTCTTGAAGAAATCAGCCGCTTTATGACTTTGGAAGATGGCGATGTTATTATGACTGGAACACCCAAAGGAGTTGGAAAAATTCAAAGAAACACTCAATTCACAGGAAGAATTTTTCAAGGAGAAACTCTTCTCGTTGAAAACAATTGTCCAGTTAAATAGACAATTGATAGTCTCAGAAGTGTTGTATGCATTATAATCTGCCGATGCGATTGATTTTCATCATAACTTTACTTTTATTCTCTGCAAATGGTCTGTCCCAGGACAAAAAATTTGATGAACGTTGGTATTTCAATGTCAATGCAGGTGCAGTTGTTCCTGACGATTCCTTGCAATTGAATGATGCCAAAATATTTGATTTTCGAGTCGGTAAAGCAATGAGTGAAGTGTGGAGTTATGAAATTGTCGGCTTTGCTGATGAATACGATTTCGATATCGACTATGGCTTAAAACACACGGGTGTCGGCATCAATTTTCTCGACATCAACCAAGACCCGCTGTGGAAGCCTTATTTTTTAATGGGCGTTGGGTTGATTCGCCATGAAACGCAAGACGAATCCGGAACCAATCTTTATTTCAATGTAGGCATTGGCGGTAGTTGGTATTTCTTTGGTGACAATGTCAGGCTGCGTGCCGAAGCGGTTTCCAGATTGGATTTGAATGATACCAAATTGCCGGGACAAGATGGGTTCGGTGATGGTGTTTTTACCGTTGGATTAACTATTCCTTTAGGGAACTAATCAATAGCTGTGTTATTTAATAGCATACATTTCTTTATCTTTCTGCCGATTGTTCTGCTCGGAGCAGCAATACTCAGAAAGTATTCAAAAAAAGCAGAAGTTTTATTTTTAATCATTGCCAGTGCTTATTTCTACGGGCAATGGAGCTGGAATTACATTATCCTTATCTATATCACTATCGTTACGGATTATATTTTAGGTCTTAAATGCTATAGTTCCGACAAACCACAAAAATTTCTCTTGCTTAGCCTCATTGTCAACCTTGGTATTTTGGGTTTCTTCAAATATGCCAATTTTCTGATAAATACAGGTAACAACATTAGTACAGGGCTTGGATTTGATTACCAAATGCAATTCTTCGAGTTTTTACTTCCGGTTGGAATTTCTTTTTATACTTTTCAGAGCCTCAGTTACACCATTGATATTTATCGAAAGGAATTGCAACCAAGAAAAAGTATTTTTGATTATGCTTTGTTTATTTCCTTTTTCCCACAGCTGGTTGCCGGACCGATTGTTCGTGCTTCAGAGTTCTTTGAGCAATTAGACAAGAAAAGACACTTCAGTTTTGATATGGCTCAATCCGGGGTTATGTTGATTTTACTTGGTTTGGTTAAAAAGATTGTTTTTGCGGATAATCTAGCAACGATTGTTGATCCTGTTTTTGATAATCCGGAAAGCGCGAATGGTTTAATGACGTTAATAGCGGTTTATGCTTTTGCATTTCAAATCTATTTTGATTTCTCCGGTTATACAGACATTGCCATTGGAGTCGCTAAGTTGCTTGGATTTAGTTTTCCAAGAAACTTTAATCATCCTTACATTGCATTGTCGATCCAGGATTTTTGGCGACGTTGGCACATGACTTTGTCTCGCTGGCTGAGAGATTATCTCTACATTAGTCTTGGCGGCAACCGAAAAGGCTCTTACAAAACCATGAGAAATTTATTTCTGACAATGTTTTTAGGTGGGTTATGGCATGGTGCTTCATGGAATTTTGCACTCTGGGGTGTCTTGCATGGAGTCTATCTTGCAATTGAACGAATTATAGACAAATATAAATTGTTCAAATGGAATTTACAGAACAAATTCATTCGACTTTTTAAATGGCTTGTCGTTTTCCATCTGGTTTGCTTTGCCTGGATATTCTTCCGTGCTGTAGAATTTTCAGACAGCCGTCAAATTATTGAAAATATCATCACGATGAAAGGACAATTTGCCATTCCTGATGTGTTTTGGATTTCATCTGCTCTTGTTGTTTTGTTTCCGCTTTGGCACTGGATTTCAGCAAAAATTGATTTGACAGGTCGAAGTGGAACCATGCAAACAAAAGAGTATGTGTTTTGGCAAACGGCTTTGACACTCACCCTGATTTTTTTCTATCCACAACAAACAGGCTCATTCATGTACTTCCAGTTTTAATATGATTCAGTTTTTTTTACATAGAAAGTTTTGGCTACCGATTGTTTTGATTATTGGAATTGCTGTTGTACTTGAGTTATTGTTAAGGCTTGGTATTTACGATGATTTTATCAAGCCCAGATCATATTTAGGAAATGCTGTCTACAGAGAGAAAGCATTACAAGATTTTGGTTTGGAGAATGTCCATTGGATAACCATCGGTGATTCTCGATTGGACTGGGGAATTGAACACGAAAAGATTCTTAAGCTTCAAAAAGACAAGGGAATTAATCACTTGAGGATGTCTTTTGAGAGTTCGAATTTTTTAGCGTTACAATCAACTGTAGAATGGTCTATGGCAAATATGCCGAACTTGGAAGGTATTTTTCTTGGTGTTGGAGAAAATAATTTTGGTCACTATGATGATGTTTCCAAACAATATAACGTGGCGTGGCCTTTCAGAAATTTCATCAACTATGATGATTTTAAATATTTTCATCCGAACTTTTGGAAATTTAGCTATCTTTCCAGATTTGCTCTTTATGTCTATTTTTTTGATATCAAAGAACTTTTTCAAAAAAGTATGGTTCGGTTCAAGCAAATTAGTCACTATCAATCAAAAGAGCATTCAGATATTTTCTCTTTCAAAAGAGATTTACCAAATGATGTTTGTGAATTTGAACTCGATAGTATTCAACAGTGTGTCAAAACAGCAAACCGACATATTGACCAAGTCAATAATAAGGGAGCATTTAATTTTATACAATTAGTCTGCGGTAATGATTATAGTCAACGCCGAGCACAAAATAACACTCCATTCCATAAAAAAACAGCTGATGAACAATTGCAAATATCGAATAACTGGAAAAAACTTTTTGACAAAATTTTTAGTAATGGAAAAAAACTGAAAGTTGTTTTATTACCGGAACATCAAATGTTCAACTATGCTGTAAAACCAACAAACTCTGTCGAAACCATGAACATGGTGTTAGATAGTTATAGGAGTAAATCAGATTTTGAATTGATCGATTTTAGAAATCTATTTGCAGAAGATTCGTCTCACAAAGAGTGCGAGTATTTTTCAGATCCTCTTCACCTCAATAATTTAGGCATGAGTACACTTACTCAAGCAATTCTTGAAAAACTGAGTGAAAAGTAAAAATGAAAAGGCCTGGATAAGACCTTTTCAACAAAAAAAATTATAATCTTTCAATAACAGCATCGGTAAATTCAGCTGTTTTCGCTGAACCACCCAAATCACCCGTTAAACGATCTTTATCTGCTAAAACGCTGCGGATTGCATTGCGAATTTTAATCGCTTTATCATGCATTCCCAGATGTTCAAGCATTAAAGCTGCTGCGAGAATTACTGCTGTTGGGTTGGCAATTTTCTTGCCGGCAATATCAGGAGCGGAACCATGAACAGCTTCAAAAATAGCTGAATCTTTACCAATATTGGCTCCCGGTGCCATACCCAAGCCACCAACAAGCCCGGCACAAAGATCTGAAATAATATCACCGAAAAGATTGGTGGTAACAATAATATCGAATTGTTGCGGATTCATAACCAACTGCATACAAGTGTTATCAACAATTAATGAATTGAACTCGATTTGAGGATATTCCTTGGCTATTTCTTCTGCCACTTCCAGAAATAATCCTGAAACTGTTTTCATGATATTAGCTTTATGCACCGCTGTCACTTTTTTGCGTTCAGCCTTAACAGCAATATCAAATGCATAGCGAACGATATTTTCGCACGCTTCACGAGTGACTACAATTTCGCCTTTTGCCACCGTTCTATCTTCATTGATAGTCTGTCCTTCCTGACGATAAGCTCCTTCAGTATTTTCACGAACGGTGATAATGTCAATATCTTCAAACTTTGACTTTGTTCCCGGAAAAGTAATCACCGGGCGTAAGTTGGCATAAAGGTGAAAATGACGACGCAAAGCGACATTGATGGAACTAAAACCTTTACCAACCGGTGTTGTCAATGGTCCTTTCAGACAAACTTTGTTTTTTGCGATGGTGTCCAATGTGTCTTTTGGAAGAAGCTCCCCATGCTTTTCCAAAGCCATTAGTCCGGCATCAACATACTCGTATTCCAGTCCTGCTTCAACAGCATCCAATACGCGTAATGTGGCATCCATGATTTCCGGTCCGATGCCATCCCCTTTAATTACTGTAATTTTGTTATTCATTGTTGATTCGTCTGTTGTAAAATCGGGGCGTATTATACAAGCATTGGCTACAGACCTCTAAGAATGAAGAAAAAAATCGTCGCAATAACCTCATCACGTGCCGATTACAGCCATCTATACTGGCCGTTAAAACTTTTGGAACAAGACAAATCCATCGAATTAAGCATTTTGTGTTTTGGTCCTCACTTGTCTCCTGAGTATGGCGAAACATGGAAAGAAATCATTAAAGACGGTTTTACAAATGTCAAAACGATTGAATGCTTGCTGAGTTCTGATACCGATGTCGGTATGGCAAAGTCACTGGGGTTGGCAACATTAAGCATTGCGGATTATTTGTCTGAACTTCGTCCGGACTTAATGTTGATAATTGCTGATCGCTATGAAATGCTCGCTCCTGCGAATGTCGCTTTGACATTACGAATTCCAATTGCACATATTGAAGGAGGAGATGTTTCTGAAGGAGCTATTGATGATGCGGTGCGAAATGCTTTGACGAAAATGAGCCATATTCATTTTACTCCAACAACAATGGCACAAAAGCGGGTATTGGCTATGGGAGAAGAGTCTTGGAGAGTTCATGTGAGCGGAGCTCCTTCATTGGATCATTTACGACGCAGTGAAATCCCGACTCGCTCAGAGATTTTAGGTCAGTTTAATCTCAAAGATGATGAAAGTATCATTGTTGTTGCCTATCATCCGGTCACAATGCACAGAAATTCTAATCTTGAGCAACATGCTGTTTTTGATGCATTAGAACGACGAAAAGAGCAAATCGTGTTTTGTTTTCCCAATGCCGATACCGGCTCGCACAAAATCATGCAACAAGCAAAAGAGTTTTGTGAAAACCATAAAAATGCTCAAATGCACACCAACTTACCGGCTCAAACCTATTGGGGATTATTAAAGTCGGCCGATTTAATGCTGGGAAATTCATCCAGTGGCATCATGGAAACCGCTTCATTACAATTGCCCACAGTCAACATCGGCATTCGCCAAAAAGGGAGAGATCGAGCAGAAAATATTATTGATGTTGGTGCGGATTGTTTAGTAATCTCTCAGGCTATTGATAAAGGTTTGAGTTCAGAATTCAAAAAAACCATTAAAAATATTTCAAATCCTTATGGTGATGGTTTTGCGGCAGAGAAAATTGTGAAAGTTTTGTCGGAACTGACAATCAATAATGATTTGTTGTTCAAGAAGAACATCTTATGAGGAAATATCCGCTGGCAAAACCTGAAGTCACTCAGGAAGATATTGATGCTGTCACTTCAGTATTAAAGTCTTCGGAACTATCCCGTGGACCTATTGTTAAAGAGTTTGAACAAGCCATCTGTCGGGCTGTTAAATCTGAATATGCCTGTGCTGTGAGTTCAGGAACAGCCGGGCTGATTATGGCACTTCAGGCTTTGGGAGTTCAAGCCAGAGACGAAGTGATCACCGTTTCTTTCACCGTTCCGGCAACAGTAAATTCAATCATTGCTGTTGGCGCAACTCCGATGATGATTGATATTGAGCCTCAAACTTTGGGGATGTGCCCGGTCGCCCTTAAAAAATCCATCACTCACAAAACTAAAGCGATTATTGTGGTTCATGCGTTTGGCAAAGCGACAAAAATTGCAGAGATTATAAACATTGCCAAACAACATGACATCCCCGTGATTGAAGATGCCTGCGAAGCGATTGGCAATCGATACAAAGACAAACACTTAGGAACATTCGCTGATATCGGTGTGTTTGCCTTTTATCCCAACAAACAAATCACCAGCGGTGAAGGAGGAATGCTGGTCACCAACAATAAGCAATATGATGAAAAATTCAAACTGCTGCGAAATCACGGCCGCACAATGAACGGCGATTTGTATGATCAAATCAGCTTTGGTTGGAATTTCCGTATGAGCGACATCAATGCCGCTTTGTGTTTGTCTCAACTCAAACGACTTTCGCAAATCATTAAAAAACGCCAACAAATTTCCAATTGGTATTATGAAAACCTTGAAGATGTTGATGAAGTCATTTGTCCGCAGTTTTCAAAAAGTGAACCTCAATCTGCATGGTTTGTTTATGTGATTCGCTTGCTCACAACGGACAGGGAAGCAGTTATCACAGATATGCAAAACCAAGGAATTCAATGCGGTCGATATTTTGCTCCTGTTCATCTGCAGCCTTTTTATCGGGATAAATTCCCGGATTTAAAACCTCAAGTCACCGAAGAGATTGCCAGTCAATGTCTGGCTTTACCGTTTTATAACGAATTAACGAGAGAAGGTGTGGAGTTTATTTGTGATAAGTTAAAAGAATTTATCCGCAGATAAAAAAAGCCTCGTCATTCCCGCGAAGGCTGGAATCTATTTGTTTTTATTTCGCACAGCGACACAGAGGCACAGCGAATTAGAATTACCCTTCTGAGCGAATGAACTATAAAACACCGTCATTTATTCGCCTCGTCCTGAGGCTCACCATCTTCCATGATGGTTTACATGAAAATTCTTTCCCGAAGAATTTTTCGACCGAGTGAAACGAACGGAGAAATCTTTTTTTCTAGCAGCTTCTGTGAATAGAGATCTCTCCATGCGCTTCGCTTAGTCGAGATGACGGGAAATAAAACCATTATTTTCTTTGTTACTTTTGTTCGTGCAAAAGTAACGCAAAAGCACGCCCCGAACTCTCAACCTGCGGTTTCCCTCAATATTTTCTCAAATTTGGCGTTCGCAACAACTCACATTGCAAGCAATGTTCAAACACTTGCGAACTTGATTCCAAATCTTCAAAAATATTTCGGTGAGAGTAAAGGGGTTTTAAAATGTCATTTTGAGCGAGAGGAACGCCCCGAGTTATCTTGCTGAAAAATAGTCATTTCCACAATTTTGTCATTCCCTCGAAGGAGGGAATCTAGAGAATTACGAAAATCACATTTGGCTAATCAACTTTTTGGCTTTATCCAAAGTATAGGCTCCTTCGACTTCTTTGTTTTCAAAAACCATAAAATAGGAATAATTGCTTCCGGCGAGCTTTTCCCACTCATTGCCTAATCGGCATTTTGCGGCACTATCACTATTATCTCTATCGTCGCCTTTCGATTCAACAAGGATGATTTTTCCTGATTTTGTGTGCAAGATAAAATCAGGGTAATGATTGATAAAACCATTGATACAAAACCCTTTTCCTCTTTCCAGATTTCTGTGCCAAAACTCAATATTTGATGTCGTACCCAATTCCATGATAACTCTTTCTTCAAATGTATTCATTTTTCCTTCTCTTTCATACAAAGAGTTACCAATTGAAGACCCAACAGCACCCGGGACGATTTCACTGGACAAGTTCCAGTCTTCTTTGACCTGGATTCGTTTTGATTTGATTAAATCCATAAAACGGTTTTCCGCATAAGAGTCTGCCAATTGCCTGATTTTGACTTTAATTTTATCTTTATAACTCCATTTATGAGCCAGAACATCTCTTAATTGCTCGGAGTTAAAACCATCCAATATTCGTTCAATATATGTCTTAATTTCCTGATCTGGAATTGGAGACATGCTACCAATAACTTGAATGATTTTATTGGTAATTTCTCTAATTTGACTCGTTTGAGGTTGAGCTAATATGTAATCAGTAAAAGGTTCTTTAATTTGATAATCTTCAATCTTGGTAAAAGAGGGACTGTATTCATTTTTCTTTGATTCTTCGATATCCACTTTATACAAATCTGATGAAATCTTATTAAAGTCAATCTTGATGTCTTCATTCGATAATTTGAAGTCTTTGAGCAATGATTCCCGATTGAGTAATTCTTCATCTGTTCCAAAAATATCACTGATTGTAACTTTAATATAAAATTTGGGGAGCTTAATGTTTTTCACTAACTCTTTGTATGAGTCTCTGACTTTATATCGTTTCACTTTATCACCCATTTCCTGAAACATATTGTCGTCAACAGGTTGTTGTTCCTGTTGTTTTATTTGTTCTTCCAATTGACGATTTTGCTCTTCAGCTATCGCCTCAATTTCTTCTATAACAGTTGTTGGCTTTATATCTTCATCAACTGCATTTGGATTAAATGTGACTCTTTCAGGGTCAATGGTTTCTTCTTCATTTTTCTTATTTTGTTGTTCAGGAAACAAAAAAGTTTCAATTGGATCAGCATCAACTGGATTCTTTTCTTCCTCTGTCATAACATCAACTTGACGATAATCTCTGTCGCTGAAACCGGACTCTTGCAGACCTTTTACAATGCTTTGCAGGGTTTCATTAAATTTGGCTGAAGCTGTCAGAACATAGGAGAGATTTAACTGAAACGATTTGTGCCTTTGCACATAAGGCTGTCGAAGTACACGACCGAGAATTTGTTCAACATCAACCGCACTGGATTTGTCTGCCAGAGATGCCAGAATGTATGCAAAAGGACAATCCCAGCCTTCTTTCAATGCGTTTATGGTTATGATGTATCGGACTTCACATTCCTTGCTCATTAAATCTACACCTTTGAGTTCGTCAATATTGGCAGTTTTGATTTTAATTTGGTTTTCGGGAATACCCAGTTTTAGCAGTTGCTCTTTCAGCTTTTCAAAGGTGGTGTTATCTTTAGCTGTTTTGGGCTGTGCCTGAAACAGAACAATCGGTCGGATATACTTACCTCCTTCAGACTCCTGCTTTTTAGCAAGAATTTCGAGTTTTCGTTGCAAATGCAAAGCGTTATTAATCACCTCTGTTTTATCGTGATTGTTATAAACGATAACCGGTAATTTCACCATATGTTCTTTTTTCAACTCAATGGCTGGAACAAGGCTAACAATATTACTGTTATTTTTCGGAGTGGCTGTTAAATCGAGAATAAAAGACGGGTTGAGATTCTTGAGCATGTCTACACTCAAATCACTTTCGGCATTATGGCTTTCATCCACTATTAAAACTGGATTAAGGTAGCGTAAAACATTCGTTAAAGCACTTTCAGGAACCTCTGGGTGAAGATGATCTTTAGACACATAACTTTCAACAAATGATTGTAAGGCACCATTTTCTTCGTTTACCTTTCTGTCGTCTTTGTTTCTTGCTCGTAAACTGGCAAAACTCATCACAAAAATGCTCAATTGATCTTTCACAACCGTTGGATTGAAGTTTGAGCCTTGTAACAAGTCTTCTTTTTGGTAGATTTCTACTCGGTGATTAAAAAGTGTATTGAGTTTTTGTCTGTATGGATGCTCCGGGTTGGAAAGAGCATCAACGGTTTGTTGCAATAAATTGCTCCAGGGAACCAGCCATATCACCGCTTTTGGTTTGCTTGAATCGTAAGCCTGAAAAATAGAATACAAAGCATTGACAGCAATAAATGTCTTGCCACCGGCCGTTGGAACTTTGATACAAACATGAGCCGCATTGGGAATATTGTTTTTATAAGGCTGCATTCCGGAGCCATCCAAAGGATTATACGGCCCGATTTTGTCTTCCCAATATTGATTAAAGGCTTTGCCTAAATCTTTTTGTTCCTGAACATAATCAAGATATTCTTCAATATTTTCTATGACTTTACGCTGATAGAGTTTGAGTTCCATGCTATTTCTTCATCTTTTTAATATGTTTATCAAAGTCGGATAAAATCTTTTGGGTTTTATTAAATTCCTGATACTGCTTTTCAGCTTTTTCAAGTGCCTGCTGTCTGGAAACGCTTCCCTTTCCATCAAGGACTTTGAAGTCGTTGAAGGACAAAAACTTATTTATGCTTTCCGCCAAAGTTTCCATGGTAAAAGTGTTTTTCATTTCAATTTGGTTTTCAATATAATCAAAATACGCTGAAACGGTTCTTTCCAATCGTTTGATTTGGTCTTCTTTCAGGTAATTTTTTGCCACTTCTGTATCAGATTTCAAGATACGACCATCGGGTGAATTTTTCCATGTTTCAAGCCCCATGTTTTTCTTGCCGGCATCTGCCTGCCCATGAATAATTTCAGCTGAGGTTTTACCGACGATGGCGAAGTGAAATTTGTTTTGTACATTGGCAAAGAAGTTTCGGGTGATTTCAGAATTTCTATCATAATCAATACTGCACTCCGAAAAAATATCAGTTACTTGTTGATAGACTCGGCGTTCGCTGGCACGAATGGAGCGAACCCTTTCCAGTAATTCTCTGAAATAATCTTTACCAAAAACCTTGTTCCCTTGCTTCAGGCGTTCGTCATCCATAACAAAACCTTTAATAATGTATTCTTTGAGTGTTTGAGTTGCCCAAATTCTGAATTGGGTGGCTTTGGAAGAATTGACCCGATAGCCTACTGAAATAATTGCATCCAGATTGTAAAACTTATGGGTTCTGTTTACTTCTCTGTTACCTTCAAGTTGAACTTGTAAAAATTCCTTACAAGTTGCCAACTCTTGCAATTCCCCGGTTTCAAAAATATTTTTCAGGTGGGTTGTGATATTCTGAGGCGTCGTATCAAAAAGCATTCCCATTGCTTTCTGAGTTAACCAAACCGTTTCATCTTGCAAATAAACTTGTAAACGAACCTCTCCATTGGTCGTATCATAGAGTAAAAAATTGTCTTGTTGATTATCCATAATTTAAAACCGCGTGATATCTCTGGGTATTTTTTTGAAGATGATATTGTGCTTGTTCATAAAGTCTTTGGGTAACAAACAATTATCCGCATAAATGATGTATTGTTCCGCTTTGGTTTGTATCAAGCCCAATGAATCATAGTCCAAAGTGGTTAATTGGTCTTTTTCATAAATGAAGTAGTAGGCTGTTTGGTCTTTTGTGCCTAAAAAGTATGGAGATTTCTTGACTTCGCTCGAAATGACATCAGAGAGAGGGGTCCGGGTTTCGGAGAACCAGATGTATTCGCGGATTTTAGACAGACCGACTTCTTCATTCAGGTTTTGGTTTTCATCAAAAAGAGGTAAGCCAAGTTGGTAGAAATCAAAGGCTCCGCCGGTGCCTTCGACTGCTTTTTTGTCTTCACCATAACCTTTGGCAACCCGTTTGACTCTTTCAGCAGTAATGTCATTGGCGTAATCTTCCATTTCAATCAAAATAAATTTGCGATTGCCACCATCTTGTTTGTTTAAGTTTAATACTGCGTGGGCGGTTGTTCCTGAACCGGCGAAGGAGTCGAGGATGATTGAGTTTTTGTTTGTAGATATTTTAAGTATCCCTTGTAATAACTCTATAGGTTTAGGTGTTTCAAATTCATTTTTTCCAAAAATTTCTTTAATTACTTTGTTGGCGGTTCTTGAAGAACCAAATTTATTAGCAAACCATATGCTTTTGGGAGGTCTGCCTGTTTGATCTTTTAAATAAATTTTTCTTGTTATTGAAGTTTCATCATTATTAAAGACTATTTCCCCACTTGATATTTTTTCTTGAATTGTGGTTTGTGACCATCTCCAACCTTTCTCAGGAGGACTAATTATTTTGCCGGAAGGAGTATTTAAATCATAAATAAGGTTTGGTCTATATAAAGCGTTTCTAACATCACCACTCCTCCAAAGTCCATTTGGATCATTATCAGGGTTTTTGTAAGCTTTATTATCTTCTTTTGTCCTATCAAACAGTTTTAATTCAAAACAATCTGACTTTTGATATATTAGTGTGTGATTATGATGAATAGAAAATTTATCTAAGTATCCTTTAGGTTGTATAGAGTGCTGCCATATCATATTTACCAAAAAATTCCTTACCCCAAAAATCTCATCACAAAGCAATTTCAAATTAGCTTGCTCATTGTCATCAATGGAGATAAATATAGCCCCATCATCAGCCAACAATTTGTGTAAAAGTTTTAACCTAGGATACATCATACACAGCCATTTATCGTGGCGGCTGAGGTCATCGCCTTCTTTGCCAACCACTTCACCCAGCCATTTCTTGATTTTCGGGTGGTTGACATTGTCGTTATACACCCAACTTTCGTTGCCTGTGTTATACGGCGGATCGATATAAATGCATTTTATTTTACCTTCGTATTCGGGCAACAGGCTTTTGAGGGCTTCGAGATTGTCTCCGTGGATGATTTTGTTGCCGCTATTGGTGGGTTCGCTTTGTTCGCCATTGTCCGCGGTAAAACCGTATTGATGTTGCAAAACTCGGTAGGGAACATCCTGATGATGGCTGATGACTTTTTCTTTTCCTATCCAGTTGAGAGTTGGCATGTGTTTCCTTGTTTAGTGATTGGTTGTTTGTTTATGAATTTTAGCAATAAAACTCCCTTGAGTCACTTGTCAAATTTATTTTTATATAAACCGTTATGACTCATACATAAAGCCCTCTGCGTCTCTGCGAGAGAACATTACCTCGTCAAATTCACCGACTTGTTTTTCTTAACCACAATATTATCTTCAATGCGAATACCGCCATAAGGTTTAAAGTCTTCCACTCGTGACCAATTAATGTATTTTCCAAGACCTTTGGCTTTGGCTTCATCCAATAGCATGTCGATGAAATAGATGCCCGGTTCGATGGTGAGAACATTGTTTTCCTGCAAAGTTCGGGTTAAACGCAGGAAAGGATGAAGTTCTGGTGGAGAAAGTGTGTTGCCATCTTCATCGATTTGACGACCGCCAATGTCATGCACTTGCAAACCCAGATAATGCCCAAGACCATGTGGAAAGAAAACATTACTGAGTCCGCTCTCCAATGCAGTTTGTGCATCACAACTGATAACATCAAAGTCTCTGAGAATGTCTG
>JAGRJO010000389.1 GCA_020442725.1 Lysobacterales bacterium | reverse complement strand
GGATTTGATTCCTTATGTACGTGAGTTATCAAAAATATGTGAATGCTTTGTCAGTGTTCATCCTAACGCGGGATTACCCAATGAACTTGGCGAGTATGACGAAACACCTGAGGAAATGTCAGAAATTTTAGCTGAAATGGCAAAATCAGGGTTTGTGAATATTGTTGGAGGATGTTGCGGAACAACACCAAAACATATTCAGGTTTTCTCTGAAAAACTTTCAAATTTGAAACCTCGTACGATTCCCAAAATTCCTTCATTAACCAGATTATCAGGATTGGAAGCATTAAATCTGAGTAAAGAATTGAATTTTATCAATGTCGGTGAACGAACCAATGTCACCGGTTCGCTCATGTTTAAACGCTTGATTAAGGAACAGAACTATATAAAAGCGACCGAAGTGGCGTTACAGCAAGTGCAAAATGGAGCACAGATTATCGACATTAACATGGATGAAGGGTTGATAGACTCCAAAGAAGTGATGATTGAGTTTTTGAATATTATTGCTACAGAGCCTGAGATTGCTCGTGTACCGGTGATGTTTGATTCTTCCAAATGGGAAGTTCTTGAAGCCGGTTTAAGACATTGTCAGGGTAAAGGAATTGTAAATTCTAT
>JAGRJO010000388.1 GCA_020442725.1 Lysobacterales bacterium | reverse complement strand
CGATGAGTATTACAAAGGGGAAGGGATCAATATCAATTATTGCGTAGGAGTAGATTCGTGCGAGCATCATATTGTGAGAACAGGTATCCGAGGATCAAATGATTTGGTCTGGGTGGGAAAGGCAGCAAATTACGCGGCTAAATTAACAACACACAATTGGGACCCCTATCATTCAATCATTACATCTCGGGTATATGAAATGCTTAATGATGCATCTAAGTATGATGGGAATGGAAAAAACATGTGGAATCGTGAATATAGCGATGCTATTTCAGAATACGTCTACAAATCCAGTTACCATTGGGGCGCAACCTAACAAGGCGCTTGTTCGGATGCAAACTACGCTGCGCTTCGTTTGCACCGCACAGCTAAGTCGTTAGGCTCAAAAAGCAAAGATGGAATTCTCTGGTTTTGAAGAAAAGATTCTTGGCGCTGTCGAAGACTGCAAAGGTTCCGTTAAGCATTGCGCTCGGAACGCCATAAACCATCTTGAGAAAGCTTGGGTTATTCGCGATATCGATATTGAGATGGCGGTTTTCCGAGGAATCACTGCCGAAGAGGAGGCGGCATCAGCCGTTTTCCATTGCTTAAAAAATCATCGTTACAGCAATGCGCACAAA
>JAGRJO010000387.1 GCA_020442725.1 Lysobacterales bacterium | reverse complement strand
AACGTCTTGCTGATAAACCCTATCAGTGGGAAATCGCTACAGCACGACTGGCAGATATGGCAAATGTTGAGAAAATGCTACCCAGAGATTTTATTACCGAAGACGGATTCGGGATTACGGAAAAATGCAGGGCCTACATGCAACCTTTAATAGAAGGAGAAGCCTATCCTCCGTACGAAAACGGTTTGCCAAAATACGTCCGTTTGCAGAAAAAAATGCTCGATAAAAAATTACCGAAATTTGATATTTAACCTCTGTAATGAAAACAATTGGATTACTAGGCGGAATGAGCTGGGAGAGCACAGTAGAATACTATCGCCTGATTAATGAAGGAATCAAGAGCAAATTGAGTGGTCTGCATTCAGCACAAATTGCTATGTATAGCGTTGATTTTGAACCAATCGAACAGCTACAAAAGTCCGGTGACTGGGAATCCTCTGGTGAAATTTTAGCTGATGCTGCAAAGAAAATTGAATCTGCGGGAGCTGATTTTCTGCTAATCTGCACAAACACCATGCATAAAGTTGCTCAGCAGATTGAAGCAGCTATTCAGATTCCACTCATCCACATTGCAGATGCAACCGCGGAAGAGTTAATAAAAAACAATATGCAGTCTGTTGGTCTTTTAGGGACAGT
>JAGRJO010000386.1 GCA_020442725.1 Lysobacterales bacterium | reverse complement strand
CAGATTCGGATTGACAATGGCATCCGCATCGGGAAGCTCTTCGGCCGGCAAATGGTGATCGGTGATGATTACTTTCATACCGGCTTCCTTCGCTTTTGCCGTTCCACTGATTGAACTGATACCGTTATCAACAGTAATGATTAAATCCGTTTGCATACTTTGTAAAATCGGAATCAGTTGAGAACTCAGCCCATAACCAAAATCAAAGCGATTAGGAACCAGATATTCAATATTGTCATAGCCGAAGGCCTTAATGGCACGAATGGATAATGCTGTAGCCGTCGCTCCGTCGGCATCGAAATCACCAACGATGACGATTTTTTCATTTTTTTGTATGCAACTAACGACTATTCCTGCGGCTTTTTTGATGTTGGATAGTTTTGAAGAATGCAGCAAATTTTGCAGCTTGTAATTGATTTGCGATGGTTCGGTTATTCCTCTGGAAAGATACAATCGTTGGATGAGTTTGGATAAACCTAACCCCTCCAAATTGTTTGTTTCAGGAACTTCCCTTCGTTTGATTTGAATCATTGTGAGTTGTTGAGTGCTTTTCCAACTTGAGAATTATTCAGCCGATTGAGTTTTTCACTAATCCAGTTGCCGGTTTCAACTAGCTTTTCAAGATTGATACCGCATTCAATA
>JAGRJO010000385.1 GCA_020442725.1 Lysobacterales bacterium | reverse complement strand
TGATATCTATAACCTCGTTAAATATACGCGTTCTAACCAAAACACTTGTATCAACCAACGTATTATTGTTAACCAAGGCGACGAGATTGCTGTAGGTGATATCTTGGCTGATGGTCCTTCAACGGATCTTGGTGAGCTTGCACTGGGTCAGAACATTCGCATCGCATTTATGCCTTGGAATGGTTACAACTTCGAAGATTCGATTTTGCTATCTGAAAAAGTGGTGAAAGAAGATCGTTTCACCACCATTCATATTCAAGAATTGACGTGTGTGGCACGTGATACCAAGCTTGGAACAGAAGAAATTACTGCTGATATTCCAAACGTTGGTGAAGCGGCGCTATCAAGCCTTGATGAAGCAGGTATCGTTTATATCGGTGCTGAAGTAGATGCTGGCGATATCTTAGTTGGTAAAGTCACGCCAAAAGGTGAGACGCAACTAACGCCAGAAGAGAAACTACTACGGGCTATCTTTGGTGAAAAGGCTGCTGATGTTAAAGATACGTCGCTACGTGTTCCAACATCAAGCAAAGGTACGGTTATTGACGTGCAAGTCTTTACCCGTGACGGCGTTGAAAAAGATGCGCGTGCAAAAGCGATTGAAAAATCACAGCTTGATAGCTACCGTAAAGATTTAAAAGAAGA
>JAGRJO010000384.1 GCA_020442725.1 Lysobacterales bacterium | reverse complement strand
CGACACCAGCACCCAGTTTATTGATGCCAGTGGTCTGTTTAAAAAAGAGACCAATAACAACACGCTTACCGATGGGCATATTGAACAAATCATGGCGGTGTTTGATAGCAAAGCGAATGTGGACCACTTTGCCCTGTCCGTGCCGGTTGAACAGGTGGCCGCTAACGACTACAACCTGTCGGTGAGCAGCTATGTGGAAGCCAAAGACACCCGCGAAGTGGTGGATATTGGTGAGCTGAATGCCGAGCTAAAAACCACCGTCGCCAAAATTACCCAGCTGCGCCAAGACATCGATGCGATTGTCGCTGAAATTGAGGGCGAGAATTCCCCTCCTCTGGAGGGGTGCCCGAAGGGCGGGGTGGTGGCATGAGCGATGTAAGCTTTATGGAAAAGCTGCTGGATCGGGTTGAGGTGGAGTGGAAAGCTGTTTCAGAGGTTTTCCATCTGAAAAACGGTTATACGCCATCAAAGTCAAAAAAAGAATACTGGGAAGATGGAACTGTTCCGTGGTTTAGAATGGATGACATTCGCGAGAATGGCCAGATACTTGATGATTCGCTTCAAAAAGTCTCAGAGAGTTCTGTTAAAGGAGGAAAGCTGTTTCCTGCGAATTCAATCATAATCGCAACATCAGCGACCATTGGAGA
>JAGRJO010000383.1 GCA_020442725.1 Lysobacterales bacterium | reverse complement strand
ATTTTTGTATTAAGGAAATACAAATCTAACGATTTTTTAAGGCTTATATTATTATTTCTTTTCATTGATTATTAACAACTTATCGCAAAGTTAAATTTTTTGTTAAATAGTTGAGCCACTTCAAATACGATTCTCTATTTATTTATATTTGTTTATATGAAAAGATTGATAATCATATTATTAGCAATTACAAACCTTATTTCTTGTTCTAAAAAAGGTGAAAATTCCAACACTACTGAGGCTGTTTTTAGTATTTATAATTTTGAAGAGTTAAAACCTGTATTAGAACCAAAAGATGATGCTACATATATTGTTAATTTTTGGGCAACCTGGTGTAAACCATGTATTGAAGAATTACCTATTTTCCAAGAAATCCATGATGAATACAGTTCAAAAAATGTAAAAGTTATCCTTGTGAGTTTAGATTTTCCTGAAAAAATAGACACGCAATTAAAACCTTTTATTGCAGATCATAAATTAACTCCCAGAGTTATTTTACTGAATGATCCTCATGAAAATGAATGGATCCCAAAAATTGATCCTGAATGGTCTGGTGCGCTACCAGCCACACTTATCTATACCAAAAACAAAAGAGCGTTTTATGAGCAATCATTCACTAAAGAAGCTCTTTTAGAAGAACTTAAAAAATTCA
>JAGRJO010000382.1 GCA_020442725.1 Lysobacterales bacterium | reverse complement strand
ACGACAAAACCTCGACCCGACAAGTCTGGGAGAACTAATTGACTTAATTGGAAACATTGCACTTGGAGACGCAAAATCCAGAAGTGCTGATATTCTTGGACACGTTTTCGAATATTTCTTGGGCGAATTTGCACTTGCCGAAGGCAAGAAGGGTGGTCAATTCTACACACCAAGAAGTGTTGTTGAATTATTGGTTGAGATGTTAGAACCTTACAAAGGAAGAGTTTTTGACCCTTGCTGTGGCTCAGGAGGTATGTTTGTACAATCTGAAAAGTTTGTAGAAGGACACAAAGGAAAAATAAATGATATTTCCATTTACGGACAGGAAAGCAACCAAACAACCTGGCGACTGGCAAAAATGAATTTGGCTATTCGCGGAATTGACAGTTCACAAGTAAAATGGAATAACGAGGGTTCCTTTTTAAATGATGCACATAAGGACTTAAAATGCGATTTTATTATTGCGAATCCTCCTTTTAATGTTAGTGATTGGAATGGTGATTTACTTCGTAAAGATGGACGCTGGCAATTTGGTGTACCTCCTACAACAAATGCAAATTTCGCATGGATTCAACACTTTTTGTACCATTTATCACCAAATGGTACTGCAGGGTTTGTTTTGGCAAATGGAGCATTATCTTCAGATACACAA
>JAGRJO010000381.1 GCA_020442725.1 Lysobacterales bacterium | reverse complement strand
AAGATAACATCATCGATGTCACCAATTTTTATGCCAGCATCTTCAAGGGCAATCTTACAAGGACCCATGGTACGTTGTACCAACTCTTCAGTTAAGCTCTCAAGTTTTGAGCGACTGATAGTGACCACCAAATGCTTAGGACCATTGCTGTCTGCAGTAATATAAGGCAAGTTCACTTCAGTGCTTTGGGCACTTGATAACTCAATTTTCGCTTTTTCTGCCGCTTCTTTTAGACGCTGCATCGCTAATGAGTCACCTTTCAAATTGACATCTTGGTCTTTTTTGAACTCATCAACCAAATAATCAATCAATGCTGAGTCAAAGTCTTCACCACCAAGGAATGTATCACCATTGGTTGCTAAAACTTCAAACTGCTGCTCGCCATCAACGTCAGCGATTTCGATGATTGATACGTCAAAAGTACCACCACCCAAGTCATAAACAGCAACCGTGCTATCGCCTTGCTTCTTGTCCATACCGTACGCAAGAGCCGCAGCTGTTGGTTCGTTGATGATACGTTTTACATCAAGACCTGCAATTTTACCCGCGTCTTTTGTTGCTTGACGCTGTGAGTCATTAAAATAAGCTGGTACGGTTACAACCGCTTCAGTAACAGTTTCACCAAGATAGTCTTCTGCTGTTTTTTTCATTTTTTT
>JAGRJO010000380.1 GCA_020442725.1 Lysobacterales bacterium | reverse complement strand
TTTTTAATATAAGTAGACGCTTCGCTCCACGGATATAACTGACTATCGGCTGAACTAATAGCGTTCCATGCGGCACTACCGTCAAACACTTCACCGTAGTTTTTGCGGAACATATCCGCATCGATATTATTGGCAATCAGCTCATTGATCTCATCTGACGTTGGCCAAATATCTTTTAAGAAGACATCTTTGCCATCTTGATCTTGTCCTAACGGCTGCGTCGTTAAGTCAATATCAACCGTACCTGCCAGCGCATAAGCAACTACGAGTGGTGGTGACGCTAAGTAGCTCGCTTTTACATGTGAGTGAATACGACCTTCAAAATTACGGTTACCTGATAACACGGCAGCAGCGACTAAGTCTTTTTCTTCGATACCTTTTTCAATCGACTCTAAGAGTGGTCCTGAGTTACCGATACAAGTGGTACAACCATAACCCACTAAATAGAAGCCTGTTTTTTCGAGCTCGTCCATTAACTTAGATTTTTCAAGATAATCGGTGACGACTTTCGAACCGGGAGCCAATGAAGTTTTGACCCAAGGCTTGGCTTTTAGACCTTTTGCAGCGGCTTTTTTCGCCACCAAACCTGCACCAATCATCACTGCTGGGTTTGAGGTATTGGTACAAGAAGTAATCGCTGCGATAACGACAGAGCCATCAC
>JAGRJO010000037.1 GCA_020442725.1 Lysobacterales bacterium | reverse complement strand
TTCTCAATTCAGGTCATGGGAACGGAGTTTTATACTGAGCAGGGAGATATGAGGCAAATCAGAGAAGTGAGTTTGCCTGTTCCCCGAGGAAATATTTACGACAGAAATGGAGAGCCCTTAGCTATCAGCACACCAATGGTTTCAGTTGGTGTTGATCCTTCAAAATTGATTAACCAAATTTCCAGATTGGGTCAGTTGGCAGAAGTTTTGTCTTTGGATGAAGAAAAGCTGAATGAATTGGTGGTTAATAAACAAGACAAAAAATTTATCTATATCAAACGCCGTATTCCACCTTATATGGCTGATTCGGTCAAAGCATTAAATATCAATGGTGTTGAGTTCAGACAAGAATTTAAAAGATATTATCCGACTTATGAAATCATGCCTCAGCTGATTGGTTTTACCGATGCCAATGATGTGGGCAAAGAAGGCATTGAAAATACTTATGATAAACAATTGTCTGGAACATCCGGCCGTAAACAGGTTATGCAAGACAGAAAGGGTAATGTGATTCGTGACGTGAAAGAAATCACAGAGGCACAAGCCGGTGAAGATTTGTATTTAAGCATAGACAGAAGATTGCAATATGTAGCATATAAGGCTTTGAAAACCGCCGTTCATTCCAGAAAAGCTGAAAAAGGGGCGGCGATTGTAATGGACGCAATGACCGGTGAAATACTAGCAATGGCAAGCCAGCCTTCATACAACCCCAATAATATATCCGGTGAATCCATTGCAGGAATGAGAAATCGTGCTTTGCACGATATGTATGAGCCGGGTTCGGTGATTAAACCTTTCACAATGGTTGCGGCACTTTTGAGCGGCAAGTTTGATGAAGACAGCATGATTGATACCACTCCATTTGAGGTTGATGGTTACGAATTTAGCGATGCCAGAAATTATGGTGAGATAGATATGGAAACTGTTTTGGGTAAATCCAGTAATATCGGTACCGCCAAAATTGCTTTGAGTTTAGAAAAAGAACATTTATGGAACACATTTAAACTATTTGGTTTTGGCTCAAGTACCAACAGTGGTATTGTCGGAGAGTCCATCGGAAATATTGAGCACTATAACCAATGGAGTAATTCCCGTCATGCAAACATTTCTTTTGGCTATGGTTTGCAAGTGACAACTTTACAATTGGCTACCGCTTATGCAGCAATTGCAAATAAAGGTCGCTGGCGTTCACCAACTTATCTGAAAGGAAATATCAAGCAAGATAAAGCGATTATTGATCCAGATATTGCACGACGTGTGAGTTTGATGTTAGAAAACGTGGTGACCGAACAAAATACAGGAAAAAAAGCACGAATTGAAGGCTATTCGGTTGCCGGTAAAACTGGAACTGCAATCATGGCAGAGAAAGGTGGGTATTCAAACAAGTATATTGCCAGTTTTGTTGGTTATGCACCGGCAAAAGAGCCAAGATTGATTGTTGCTATCAGTATTGTTGATCCGAAAGGTGATGAATACGGTGGAGGCGCGGTAGCTGCTCCTGTTTTCAAAACCATCATGCAGGATAGTTTGAGAATTCTGAACATTTCACCGGATTTGGAAAATGAAACGCAGAATTTCAAAGCAAAGGAGGTTGCTAATGGTTAAGTTAAGTGAAATTTTGAGCTGGATGGAAATGGACCTCATTGGTGATGATTTTGATGTAGTGGATTTGTCACTGGACAGCAGAAAAGTGGAGCAAGGTCATGCGTTCATTGCGCTTTCAGGTGATAGCCATCATGGAATTGATTTTGCCTATCAGGCGCAACGTGCCGGGGCTTGTGTGATTTTTTCAGAGAAGAAAGACAATGAAAAAGTGAAGCCTAAATCGCGACGTCAACCCTTGAGAATAGATGTTTACGAAATAGAGAATTTGTCGCAAAGACTAGGAGAATTGTCATCCAAGTTTTATGGAAATCCGGCTGAAAAAATGAAAATTGTTGGAATTACCGGAACCAATGGTAAAACCTCCTCGGCTTGGATGCTGTTACAAATGTGGAGTCAGTTTGGAATCAAAGGTGGTTATATTGGAACTTTAGGCTATGGAAACTTGCAACAAATGCATGACCAGCCTAACACAACTCCATCGGCTTTGGATTTGCATAAAATATTGGCGGGATTTGTATCAGAGGGCATCACTCACGTCGGTTTAGAAGTTTCGTCACACGGAATTCATCAGGGTCGGGTGAACACGCTTGATTTTGATTGCGTAGCATTTACCAATCTGAGTCGCGATCATTTGGATTTTCATAAAACAATTGAAGAATATGCCGGTGTTAAAAAGCAACTTTTCACAAATTACAATTCGCACTGCAAAGTTGTTAATGCTGATGACTATTATGGTAGTCGTTGGTTAATTGATTTTAAAAACGATAGCGCTAGTTCTAAAGTTTTCAGTTTTGGGTTGAATAATGAAGAATCCGATGTTGTAGCTTCAAAAGTTAATCTGACCGCAAAAGGCATGGACTTCAATATTGGCTTTAATGGTGAAAACAGAGAAATTCATACGTCACTTTTAGGATTGTTCAATGTAGAGAATATCTTGCTTGTTGCAACAGTTTTGTTGGGTCAAAGATTTGATTTTGAAGAAATTTGCAATGCCATTCCACAACTTCAACCGGTACCGGGAAGAATGAATTGCATTATCAGTCATTCTGAAACCCAAAGTGATCCATTAATAATCGTTGATTATGCACATACCCCCGATGCGCTTGAACAAGTACTCAAAGCATTAAAACAACATAATGCCCGTAAAATATGGTGTGTTTTTGGATGTGGTGGAAATCGTGATAAGGGAAAACGTCCGCAAATGGGGCATATCGCTGAACAATATGCTGATAAAGTGATTATCACTGATGATAATCCTCGTTTCGAAGATCCTGAGCAAATTGTACAAGATATTTTGATGGGTATGGAAACTCAACCTAAAGTCATTCATTCAAGAAGGGATGCAATTGCTCATGTGATTACAAATGCAAATGCCGATGATTTGATATTGATTGCCGGGAAAGGTCATGAGGCTTATCAAATTGTTAATGGACAGAGATTTGTCTTTGACGACAGAAGTGTGGCGAAACAAATTTTGCTGGAACATCAGGAGAAGTGTGCATGATTAACATGAACCTTCACCAAGTTGCAACATTAACCGGTGCTACGTTAATCGGCAAGGCAACACAATTTCGCGGAATTAGTACAGACTCCAGAGAAGACTGCAAAGGGAAGTTGTTTGTCGCTCTTTCAGGTCCAAATTTCAGGGGTGAGGACTATTGTCCGCAAGCATTAAAAAAAGGTGCGGTTGCCGTATTGGTTAGTCACGCTCAGGATAATGTTGCATCTCAGCTTGTTTGTGAAAACACCTTAGAGTGCCTTTCAACAATTGCAAAATACTGGGCAAAACAATGTAAAACCAAAATCATTGCGATTACAGGCTCGAATGGTAAAACCACTGTTAAAAACATGATTCATTCCATTCTGTCATTACAACATCAGTGTGTGGCAACTGAGGGGAATTTTAATAACGAAATCGGAGTGCCGTTAACTTTATGCAAATTATCATCGGCTGATGAATTTGCAGTGATAGAAATGGGCGCAGCGAAATTGGGTGATATAGAATGGCTGGTTTCACTGGTTGATATTCATACCGGTGTCTTGACGAGCACTTCTGCGGCGCATATCGGACGATTCGGCAGTTTGGAGAATATTGTTACTGAGAAGGGTAAAATAATTTCCACATTGAATAGCAACGGATATGCAATTTTACCTAAAGATAATGAAAACTTTGAAAAGTGGAGTCAGTCCACGCAAGGCAATGTAGTTAGCTTTGGCTCTGAAAAAGAATCGGATGTGAGAATGGTTCATGAAAACAATGTGTTTTCGATTGATATCGGAAAATCAGTTATTGAAGATATCCACTTGCCGATTCCAGGAAAACATAATGAATTGAATGCAGCTGCTGCAACAGCCGCTGTTCTTACTTTTGGAATCAGCGCGGAAATTATTAAAGAAGGATTGGAAAAATTCGTTCCGGCAAAAGGACGTTTGGAGCTTGTTGGTGAAATCAAAGGCAATAAGGTTATTAATGATTGCTATAACGCCAATTTGCAATCCGTGAAAGCGGCGATAGATGTTCTTAGCCAATATGATGGAAATACCACTTTAGTCTTTGGTGATATGGCTGAGTTGGGTGAGGACTCAATGGAAATGCATCGTCAGGTTGGAAGCTATGCTAAACAACATCATGTGACCCAGTTGTTGACCGTCGGGAATGACTCAAAATTTGCATCGGATGAATTTTCCGAGCAACCACTCCACTTTGCAAGCAAAGCAGAATTGGAGAAGTTTCTGATGAGCCATTGGCAAAGTGTCGGAACTGTGCTGGTTAAAGGCTCCAGAAGTATGCGGTTGGAAACCGTTATTGACAATTTAAAAAGTATGGAGGATGTCGCATGATTCATTGGATTGCTGAATATTTTCAAGGTGATTTGAATTGGTTGAATTTGTTCTCCTATCAAACATTCAGAGCAATCGCGGCCGCTTTGACTGCACTAATTCTCAGTTTGTTTCTGGGTCCTGCGTTTATTAGAAAATTACAAATGAAGCAAATTGGACAACAAGTTAGAAAACTTGGTCCAGAGTCGCATTATTCCAAACAAGGCACACCAACAATGGGTGGTGGGTTGATTATTTTTGCTGTATTGCTTTCATGTTTGCTTTGGGCCAATTTATCCATCAATTATGTTTGGGTTTGTATGTATGTGTTGTTTGGTTTTGGATTGATTGGCTGGCTGGATGATTATCGAAAACTGGTTTTGAAAAATTCTGCCGGTTTGTCAGCCACATGGAAATACTTTTTACAATCGCTATTTGGAATCAGTGCGGTTCTGTATTTGTTTTACTTCGGCGATGCGAGTTTAAAAACTCAAATGGTGATTCCGTTTGTGAAAGATTTGGATTGGTCTTTGGGATGGCTGGTAATTCCTTTGGGATATTTTGTCATGGTAGGTTCATCCAATGCGGTGAATTTAACGGATGGATTGGACGGTTTAGCAATCATGCCGGTGGTTCTGGTTGCGGCTGCATTAGGAGTAATTGCTTACCTATCCGGACATGCAGTTTTTTCTGAGTATTTGTATATTCCGTTCATTAAAAATAGCGGAGAAGTGTCTGTATTTTGTGCGGCAATTGTTGGATCAGGATTGGGGTTTCTTTGGTTTAACACCTATCCGGCAGAGATGTTTATGGGTGATGTCGGGGCTTTGTCACTGGGAGCGGCGCTTGGAATTGTGGCAATTATTACTCGTCAGGAACTGGTGTTTTTTATTATGTGTGGCGTGTTTGTAATGGAAACAGTTTCGGTGATTCTACAAGTTGGCTCTTACAAACTTCGTAAGAAAAGAATTTTTAAAATGGCACCTATTCACCATCACTTTGAGTTGAAAGGCTGGCCTGAGGCAAAAGTGGTGGTGAGATTTTGGATTTTGGCATTAATTATGGTTTTAGTTGGTTTAGCAACATTAAAAATTAGATAAATGAAAGCAACAGCAATACAAGCGAACAAAAAATCAGTCACCGGAGTTTTTTCCGTTGGTTATGATTTTTGGCTGCTATTTTCCTTGGGGTGTTTGATTTCGCTCGGAATTATTATGGTGGCATCCTCGTCATTTGCTATTGCTGAAAATTCCAATGGAGATGCTTTTTATTATTTGAAGAGACACATCGTATTTATTGGACTTGGAATTTTTCTCAGTTTTATTGTGCTTTCAATGAAAATGGAATGGATGCAAAAATTGAGTAAGGTTTTGATAATTATTTCGCTATTACTACTGATTTTGGTGGTTGTTCCGGGCTTGGGAGTCAAAGTCGGTGGAGCCAGACGCTGGTTGAACTTGGGTATTTCAAGATTCCAAGTTGTTGAAGCGGTTAAACTAGCAATGATTGTTTATTTGGCGGGATATGTTGTTCGTCATAAAGTTGGTTTACAACATAAATTTATAGGTGTTGTGAAACCATTGATGTTGTCGGGGTTATTAGCTGTTCTTTTACTCATGCAACCTGACTTTGGATCGGCTGTTTTGTTGTTAACAATTACATTGTTCATGGTTTTCATTGCCGGAGCCAGATTTAGAGACTTGTTAATTCTGGCAGTGTTTGCAGCCTCAATGATGGCATTTCTGGCTTATGCAGAGCCTTATCGAATTCAAAGATTGATTAGTTTTCAAAACCCCTGGAGCGATCCGTTCGGTGGCGGTTTTCAGTTGGTTCAGGCATTAATAGCTATCGGAAGCGGAAAACTCACCGGTATTGGTGTCGGTGGAAGTGTACAAAAATTATTCTATTTGCCTGAAGCACATACCGATTTTGTATTTTCGGTTTTTGCTGAAGAGATGGGATTTGTCGGAGTAATAGCATTGATAGTTATATACCTGATATTAATTTTCAGAATCTTTTCGATTTCTAAAGTGGCACTGAGTCTTGGAAAAGAATTTTCAGCTTATGCCTGTGCCGGAATCGCAGTTTGGTTATCACTACAAACTTTTTTAAGCATGGGAGTGAATCTCGGATTGTTGCCGACTAAAGGTTTAACTCTGCCGTTCATCAGTTCGGGCGGTTCGGCAATCATGATGAATATTCTGGCAATTGCTTTAGTGATGCGTGTGTCGTACGAAAACCGAGTCCACTTTGTAAAAGCAATCAAGAAAAAATCAGCGGAGGTGTCATTATGAAAGTTGCAATAATGGCAGGTGGAACCGGCGGGCATATTTTTCCCGGAATTGCAGTGGCTAAAGAACTAATGAAACATAATGTGGAAATTGTTTGGTTGGGCGCAGTTGGTGGCATGGAGGAAGAAATAGTAAAAAAACACGGAATTACCATGCATTTGTTAACAATTAAAGGGTTGCGTGGAAAGGGTCTGAAAGGTTTGCTGACAATGCCTTTCAAATTATTTGGCGCAACAAGAAGTGCGGGAAAATTTCTAAAAAAAGAAAAGGTTTCTTTGGTTGTCAGTATGGGTGGATATGTTGCCGGTCCCGGTGGATTAGCTGCTCGTTTGAAAAGAATTCCAATGATTGTCCATGAGCAAAACAGCAAATTCGGAATGACCAATAAATATCTTTCCCGTTGGGCCAGAAAAGTATTAACCGGATTCAATTTGAATGGTTTATACAACTCAACTTGGGTTGGAAATCCGGTCAGACAAGATATTGAAGATAGCAAAAAAACAGAGAATTCCGACGATAAAGCAAGAGTTTTAATTATTGGTGGATCATTGGGCGCAAAAAGTTTAAATACACGAATTCCGGGTTTATTAAAGGATTTGATTCAATCAGGAAAAATATTAGTTAAACACCAGTGTGGTAAAAACAATCAATCTATAACTCAGGAAAACTATCAATCAGCTGATGAGGTCGAGGTTGTTGAATTTATTGATGATATGGCAGCAATTTACAGTTGGGCGGATTTTATTATTGCCAGAGCAGGAGCATTAACAATTGCTGAAATCAATGCGGTTGGTTTACCGGCGATTTTTGTTCCATATCCTTATGCTGTTGATGATCATCAAACTTCAAATGCAAAGTATGTGGTTGATAGCGGTGCAGCTTATATCTGGCAGGAGTCTGACTCCGAAGAAAAGCTCAGTTCTCATATCAAAGATTTGGTAGAAAATGTTGAATTAAGAAAGCAAATGTCTGAAGCATCAAAAAAATTACATAAACCGAATTGTGCTAAAACAATCGCTGATATTTGCATGGAGGTAATGGCATGAGTTACATGACTCCCGAGAACAGATTTGTCAGTCGTATGCAAAATATCCACATGATTGGAATTGGTGGAAGTGGCATGAGTGGCATTGCTGAAGTTTTGCACAACCTTGGGTTTAATGTTTCAGGCTCAGATATTCAAGCCGGTGACGTGGTGGAACGCTTGAGAAATATGGGAATTACAGTTGCCGTTGGACATAAAGTTGAAAATATAAATGATGCGAGTGTGGTAGTCATTTCATCAGCCATTCAAAAAGATAACCCGGAACTGGTGGCTGCTCGTGAAAGTGGCAAGCCAATATTATCCAGAGCAGAAATGCTGGGTGAGTTGATGCGTTTCAAAATCGGAATTGCAGTTGCCGGAACTCATGGAAAAACCACCACTACATCCTTAATTGCAAGTGTTTTGGCGGCAGGTCACTTAGACCCAACTTTTGTAATTGGTGGATTGTTGAATTCGGCAGGGACGAATGCCGGATTGGGAACCAGTGAATATTTAGTTGCAGAAGCTGACGAAAGTGATGGCTCTTTTCAGCTATTACAACCGGTTTTAGCGGTTGTTACAAATATTGATGCGGATCACATGCAGACTTTTGAAGGGCGTTTTTCTCTGTTGAAACAAGCATTTAATAACTTTTTGCATCATTTGCCATTCTATGGCGTGGCAATATTGTGTGTGGATGATGAGCATGTTGCTGAATTGGCATCACGTTTGTTACGTCCGACTATAACTTATGGACTCAGCGAAACAGCAATGATTCGTGCTGTGAATATCAAGCATCATCAAATTAATATGAGTTTTGATGTGCTTAATGACAACGCAGTTGTTGCGCAAAATGTAGTGATTAATCTGCCCGGTTTACATAATGTTCAAAATGCCTTGGCAGCATTTGCAGTTGGTTTGGAGTTAGGTGTGGATGCTCAAAACATTGCGAAAGGTCTCGCTGACTTTGCCGGAATTGGCAGAAGGTTTAATCTAACAGAAAACATCAAATGTAAATCAGGGTATTTCACCTTGGTGGATGATTATGCTCATCATCCAACAGAGCTTCAGGCAGTGATTCAGGCAAGTCGTCAAGGTTGGGATAATCGTTTAGTAGTGGTTTTTCAACCTCATCGCTATACTCGAACACGGGATTTATTTGATGAATTTACTGAAGCATTAAACCATGCTGATGTTTTGATTTTGACGGATGTATATGCAGCCGGCGAGAATCCGATTTCCGGATTTGAGTCAGCGGATCTCAGCAGAAGTATTCGAGCGAGAGGAAAAATCGACCCGATTTATATAGCTGATATTGAAAACCTGCAAATTGATTTGCAAAACATAATTCATGATGGTGATTTAGTGTTAATGGTTGGTGCCGGTAGTATCGGTAAAGTCAGTAAACAAATTGCTAAAAGTGGTTCCTTGGAAAATGGAGAGCATTATGAGTCTTAAATTTCCAAAACCACTGAATGAGCTAAAAATTGCAGTTGTTATGGGTGGTGAGTCTGCAGAACGCGAGGTTTCACTCAACTCGGGAAATGCAGTTTTGGATGCATTATTATCATCAGGGGTGGTAAAAGCTGTTGCCATTGATGGAGTTAAGGAATTGCTTGCATCCAATCCGCAAAATTTCGATGCAGTATTTAATATTCTGCATGGAGAATCCGGTGAAAATGGTCATTTGGCAGGTTTGCTTGCGTGTATGAATATTCCTTTCACGGGTTGTGATGCTCAAGGCGCTGTACTGAGTTGGAATAAGAATACGGCGAAAACTCTGGCAAGTGCAGAGGGAATATTAACACCTAAATCTCAACTTCTGAAAAAGCCTTCGGAGTTACAAATAACCGATAACGGACCTTGGATTGTAAAACCAACGGAAGAAGGTTCCAGTGTTGGTTTGTATTATGCCGATTCCGTTGAAGAACTCAAAAAATCTGTAGAAAAAGCACTTAGAGATGTGGATTCTGTGTTGGTGGAGTCATTTATTAAAGGACAAGAGTGTACAGTATCAATCATTAAAGGTGAGGCGTTACCAGTGATTCGTATTCAGCCTTATGTTGGGTTATACGACTATGAAGCCAAATATAAAAGTACTCAGACGCAATACTTTTGTCCAAGTGGATTAGAGGATGAAATAGAAAAGGCTTTACAAAGCGATGCTCTCATAGTTTACAACTGTTTAAAACTTAAAGGTTGGGCTCGGGTGGATTTTATTTTGGATGAAAAAGGAAACAGATGGTTTTTGGAAGCGAATACAACACCCGGAATGACAAAAACCAGCTTGGTTCCTAAAGCGGCTGCTGCCATTGGCTGGAATTTTGCAGATTTAGTTTTACAAATTCTGTCAACGGCATTTGAAGAGGAAGTCCAATAATGGAAATGTCAAAAGGAACAAAGTTATCACTTTTGATGTTGTCTTTGACAGTGTTGCTGATGGCTGCCTTTTTCTCAGGTGTGATTAAATCAAAACATTGGGAAGTGAATAATATTGATGTCGCTGCTAAATTTAAAAGAGTCAATTCTGAACAAATCAGAGTGGCTGTTGCTGCTTATCCGGAAAGATCGTTTTTCAAAATTGATGTTTCACAGATTAGAGAAAATTTATTGGAAATTCCTTGGGTTCAGTCAGTGATTGTTACAAAAAAATGGCCAAACACTCTTTTGGTGCAATTGAATGAACATGAAGCTGCTGCCGTGTGGAATAACAATAAGCTGCTGAATGATAAAGGAGAAATATTCAAAGTTGATAGCATTGATGATTTATCGACACTACCAAAGATATATGCAAAAGATGTTGACTCAGAAAATACTTGGCACAAGTTTGTGAGATATAACGAAATCGCCAAGAAGACAGGATATGAGATAACTTCTGCGAATATTAGTGACAGAGGTGGATGGCTGGCAAATTTGAGTAACGGAGTGGAGGTTAATCTGGGTTCTCAGCAAATTGATGCAAAATTATTGAGGTTGGCTGATACATGGCCACAGTTGATTCAACTGAAACCAAATCCGCTGGATTCCATTGATCTGCGTTATACCAATGGTTATGTCGTCAAGTGGCATGATGTTCCTGAGTTACAGGAACAAATTGATGAGATTCAACAATTACATGATGATGGAAAATTAAATGGCTAGAAAATCAGAGAACAATTTGGTTGTTGGTTTGGATATTGGAACATCCAAGATTGTTGCAATTGTTGGCGAACAGCACAAAGACGGTAGTTTGGAAATTGTTGGAATCGGTTCATCTCCATCCAGAGGATTGAAACGCGGAGTGGTGGTTGATATTGAGTCCACAGTGCAATCTATTCGCAGAGCCATTGAAGAAGCTGAATTGATGGCGGGTTGTGAAATACAATCCGTTTATGCAGGAATTGCAGGAAGTCATATTCGTAGTATTAACTCACATGGAATTGTTGCAATCAAGGATAAAGAAGTGACACATCAGGATGTTGAAAAAGTTTTGGATGCGGCAAAGGCGGTTCCGATTCCTGCGGATCAAAAAGTTTTGCATGTTTTACCACAGGAATATGTCATAGATGGGCAAGATGGAATCAGGCGTCCCATCGGAATGTCCGGAGTGCGTTTAGAAGCCAGAGTGCATCTGATAACAGGCTCGGATTCTGCGGCACAAAATATTTCCAAATGTGTAGCTCGTTGCGGTTTGCATGTGGATCAGTTGATTGTTGAACAATTAGCATCTTCAGAAGCAGTTTTGACGGATGATGAAAAAGAACTTGGCGTTTGCTTGGTAGATATCGGAGCAGGAACGACAGACATTGCAATTTATACCAATGGGGCAATCAGACACGCAGTTGCTATCCCAATTGCGGGTGATCAGGTGACCAATGACATTGCAATTGCAATGAGAACACCGACTCAATACGCTGAAGAAATCAAATTGAAATATGCCTGTGCATTGAGACAGTTAGCATCGGCTGAAGAAACAATTTCCGTTCCCAGTGTCGGTGATCGTCCGGCAAGAAGATTGGCACGTCAAACATTGGCAGAGGTGGTTGAACCTCGTTATGAGGAATTATTTACTTTAATTCAATCCGAATTACAAAGAAGCGGTTTTGCAGAGTTGGTTGCTGCAGGAATCGTTTTAACCGGTGGTGCTTCAAAAATGGAAGGCACAATCGAGTTAGCAGAAGAAATATTTCATTTACCGGTACGAATCGGGCATCCGATTAACATTTCCGGTTTAAAAGAAGTTGTAAAGAATCCGGTTCATTCGACCGGCGTAGGGTTGTTGCTCTATGGTAGTAAGAATGAACGTGGTGAGAGTGAGCTTGCTGAATCGGGCAATATATTCAGCAAAATTAAAAAGTGGTTTTTCTCTGAATTTTAACAGAGTATTTTTTGTTTCATAAATAGCATTTTGGAGGTAATAGAAAATGTTTGAAATAATGGAAAATGACAGCTCAGGAGCTGTAATCAAGGTCATCGGTTTAGGCGGTGGCGGTGGAAACACGGTCCAGCAAATGGTTGAAGCCGATATTCAAGGTGTCGAATTTATCTGTGCCAATACAGATATTCAGGCTCTTGAAAAAACTCGTTGTAAAAATATCATCAGAATTGGTCAAAACGTCACCAAAGGTTTGGGTGCAGGTGCAAACCCTGAAGTCGGCAGACAAGCAGCTTTGGAAGATCGTGAACGCTTCAAAGAAGTTCTTGCGAATACTGATATGGTATTCATTACCGCTGGTATGGGCGGTGGAACCGGAACAGGTGCCGCTCCGGTTGTGGCGCAAATTGCCAAAGAAATGAACATCCTTACAGTTGCAGTTGTTACCAAGCCATTTCCTTTTGAAGGAAAACGCAGAATGGCGGTTGCTGATAAAGGTATCAAAGATTTGGAACAATATGTTGATTCGTTAATCACTATTCCAAATGGTAAATTATTGACACATTTTGACAGAACAACAACATTGCTAAATGCTTTTAAAGCATCTAATGATGTTCTTCATGGTGCTGTTCAAGGGATTTCTGATTTGATTACTTGCCCTGGCATGGTTAACGTCGATTTCGCTGATGTTAAAACCGTGATGTCAGAAATGGGTATGGCAATGATGGGTACAGGTATTGGCAGAGGTGATGACAGAGCTTTACATGCGACTGAATTGGCAATTCACAGTCCATTGCTGGAAGATATTGATATGCACGGTGCGAAAGGAATATTGGTGAATATCACATCGGGATTGGATTTGGAATTAGGTGAAGTTCAGGAAATTGGTGAAATGGTTGAAGAATACACCTCTGAAAACTCAACAGTGGTTATTGGGACTGCAATTGATCCGGATATGGAGGGAGAAATTCGTGTAACAGTTGTGGCAACAGGGCTTAATGGTACAGCAGAGCCTAAAGTGAAACTGGTAAAAGATTTGAACTCAGATGAAGATCGTACCAGCAATCCTGTTCTCGATAAGCTCTATGTTCCTAAAAGAACGGCAGTTGGTGCGGGAAGTTCATTGATGTCCAACTCAGATGATGACAGTGTTTCAATCAGAGCTGAAAAAGACCCAATGATGTCAGACGATTATTTGAATATTCCGGCATTTCTAAGAAACCAAGTTGATTAAACCTATAGTTTATTAACTAAGTTAAATCGCGATACAGTTTCAGCAGTTCCTCACCTCCGGGGGCTGCTGAAACGCACGTTGTATAAATACAACAGCCAGTTGTTAATTTACAACTAATATTTTGTCAATCTGAAATTAATGTGATAGACTTGGCAGTTCTAGAGTTGTGAATAA
>JAGRJO010000379.1 GCA_020442725.1 Lysobacterales bacterium | reverse complement strand
TTGCAGTGGACGATAATAAAAGCAAAATAAGTCGTCTAAAAAGCCATAGATTTGGCGCAATTTAGTAAGCTTATTAATTAGAAAGTGCGTATAGTAGCCCATGTTGACGCTCTGTTTGACAGGCAGATACTGGCAGCTGATATGTCGACTGTCATAACATATGGTAATGCAAATTTAGCGTCTCATATCAGTCCAATAATGGATGATATGACAGGTTGAAATAACCGTTAAATTTTTGCATTGATGGATGGTATTAAGAATAAATAGTCGTTTATAGGACACTGATAATGGAAAATAATTTTGATGGTTTAAAAGTAATGGTGATTGATGATTCAAAAACCATTCGCCGTACCGCAGAGACTTTATTACAGAAAGCGGGTTGCGAAGTTGTGACCGCCATTGATGGTTTTGATGCTTTAGCAAAAATTGTCGATAACAATCCAGATATTATTTTTGTCGACATTATGATGCCGCGTTTGGATGGCTATCAGACTTGTGCGCTAATAAAAAACAACCCTGATTATGCCAGCAAACCTGTGATTATGTTGTCGTCTAAAGATGGCTTATTTGACAAAGCGCGTGGTCGTATCGTGGGTTCAGATGAGTATCTGACCAAGCCATTTAGTAAAGATGAGCTGTTCGAGGCAATTAATCAGTACCGCTAATATA
>JAGRJO010000378.1 GCA_020442725.1 Lysobacterales bacterium | reverse complement strand
CTTTTCCTTTTAAATCGTGAGCTAAACAACTGCCAACCATATTTACAGCAGTTTTACTGATTCGGTAGCCATATTGTCCACCGGAACCATCAGTAATCGAGCCCATGCGGCTGGTTATAATGACTAGTTTTGAGTTATTTGCCATCAATGGAATAAAATTTTCTGCCACTCTTAAAGGCCCGAGTGTATTCACTTCAAATTGTTTTCTGATAGAGTCATAGTTCAAATCTTCCAGAGACATGCCTTGTAAGAGGCCGGCATTGTTGATGAGTAAGTCAATCTTTTGATTCGATAATTTATCTGCTAAATTCTTTATACTCGCTGCATTTGTGACGTCAAAGTTTTCTTCAATTTGGCATTTGAGTTGTTGTAACTGCTGTGATGTTTTTCTACAAGCGGCTATGATATGATAGCCTTTTTGTTGTAGTTGTTTTGCTAACTCAAAACCAATTCCGCGGTTGGCTCCTGTGATTAAAGCTGTTTTCATTTTTATTCCTGAGTTTATATTGAAGTCAATTTAACCATAATGTTATACAATATCGTGTATTCAAAATAAAGAGGACAAGATGTTTTCACTAAAAAATAAAGTGGCATTGGTGACGGGTTCATCGAGGGGAATCGGTGAAGAAGTGGCGAAACTATATGCGAAAGCGGGTGCGAATGTGATAGTT
>JAGRJO010000377.1 GCA_020442725.1 Lysobacterales bacterium | reverse complement strand
TACAACTTCCCGCATTTCTCAGTTGGTGAGACGGGCCGCGAAGGTATTCCAAAACGTCGTGAAATCGGTCATGGTCGTCTAGCTCGCCGCGGTGTACAAGCGATGCTACCGGATAGCGAACGCTTCCCGTATGTCATCCGTGTGGTATCAGAGATTACTGAGTCAAATGGTTCATCTTCTATGGCGTCTGTTTGCGGCGCAAGCTTGGCATTGATGGATGCTGGTGTTCCACTAAAAGCACCAGTTGCTGGTATCGCCATGGGTCTGGTTAAAGAAGGTGAGCGTTTCGCTGTACTATCAGACATCTTAGGTGATGAAGATCATCTTGGCGATATGGATTTTAAAGTTGCTGGTTCTAAAGACGGTATTACTGCGCTGCAGATGGATATCAAGATCGAAGGTATTACGCCTGACATCATGGAGCAAGCGCTTAAGCAAGCCCATGCTGGCCGTATCCATATTTTGGACGCGATGAATAAAGTATTGCCTGAGAGTCGTACTGAAATCAACGCTCATGCACCAAACTATGCGGTTATCGAAATCAATCCGGATAAAATCCGTGACGTAATCGGTAAAGGCGGCGCGATGATTCGTCAGCTAACCGAAGAGACTGGCGCAGTTATCGATATCGATGATGGCGGCACGATTCGTATCTTTGGTGAAAACAAAGCGGCAACTAAAGC
>JAGRJO010000376.1 GCA_020442725.1 Lysobacterales bacterium | reverse complement strand
TGGCAAAAGATGGGTGATATCGGTCTGCATGGCATTACCGTTCCTGAAGAATACGGCGGCTCTAATATGGGCTACGTCGCACATATGGTCGCAATGGAAGAGATTAGCCGCGCTTCAGCATCGGTAGCGCTTAGCTATGGCGCACACTCAAACCTATGTATCAACCAAATAAAACGTAACGGCAGTGAAGCACAAAAACAAAAGTATTTGCCAAAATTAGTCAGCGGTGAGTTCATCGGTGCATTGGCTATGAGTGAGACAGGCGCTGGCTCAGACGTCGTTAGTATGAAGCTGAAAGCGGAAGAAAAAGACGGCAGCTACGTGTTAAACGGTAGCAAAATGTGGATTACCAATGGTCCCGATGCTGACGTGATGGTGGTTTATGCTAAGACCAATCCAGAGCTAGGCGCGAAAGGCATGACTGCCTTTATCGTTGAAAAAGGCATGGAAGGTTTCGGCACAGCGCAAAAGCTCGATAAGCTTGGTATGCGTGGTAGCCATACTGGTGAGATGACCTTTAACAATGTGACCGTACCAAGTGAAAATATTTTAGGCGGTCTCAATGAAGGCGTCAAGGTGCTGATGAGCGGTCTAGATTACGAGCGCGCTGTATTGGCCGCAGGCCCTATCGGTATCATGCAGGCAGTGATGGACAATGTCGTGCCTTATATCCACGATCGTAAACAGTTT
>JAGRJO010000375.1 GCA_020442725.1 Lysobacterales bacterium | reverse complement strand
GATCCGTTGAGGCCTCCTTTTACCAGTACATCAGGATTTTTAGGATCAATAACAATTCTTGAGAAGTAGAATGGCCTTACGGTAATTCCAAAATCATTGTTTAGTTGTTTCCATGATGCGCCGGCATCATCACTGCGGTATAATCCTTTGCGTTCATTCTTTTCTGCTTCAATAACTGTATAAAGAACTTTTGGATTAGAAGGAGCTACGGCAATGGCCAATCTGCCTAAACGCCCCTCAGGAAAACCATTATGGATTTTATTCCATGTTTTTCCGGCATCGGTAGATTTGTATAAGGCACTGTTTGGCCCTCCTGATTCGAATGACCACCCTGTTCTTCTAAATTCCCACATAGAAGCATACAGTATATTAGGATCAGAAGAATCCATAGCCATATCAGCACATCCGGTTTTAGGGTTTATATACAGTATACGGTTCCATGTTTCGCCGCCATCGTTTGATTTATAAATGCCTCGTTCTTCACTATCTCCCCAAAGAGCACCTAGAACGGCAACATAAATTTCTTTTGAGTTTTTTGGATTGATTATGATGTTGGCGATGCGTTCAGAATTTTCCAGCCCAATCTTTTTCCAGTTAGCACCTCCGTCTGTAGATTTGTATAAACCATCACCTATACTTACACTGTTTCTGGTCCATGTTTCTCCTGTTCCAACATAAATGGTATTATCAG
>JAGRJO010000374.1 GCA_020442725.1 Lysobacterales bacterium | reverse complement strand
ACCAACAAATGTATTATCATTTCCTTTAGAATTACCTGAATGTGTGGAAAGTGAACTTATTGGTGATTTGGCAATTTGTGCTGATGTGGTTGAAAAAGAAGCTCTTGAGCAAAACAAACCATTATTGAATCATTGGGCACACATGACGATTCACGGGTGTTTGCATTTGCTCGGATATGATCATGTTGATGAACAGGAAGCCGAAGAAATGGAATCCCTTGAAGTTAAACTTTTAGCAAAACTCAATATCCCGAATCCTTATGACTAATATCATCATTGAATGCAATGTCTGTAAGCATCAGTATAAAGTTCACGAAGGCAGAGTCGGAGAGAAGTTTCATTGCTTTTGTGGAAACACCCTGACAGTTCCTTCGGTTAAGATTCACGATGCGGCGGTTGTGCGTTGTTCTTCTTGTGGCGGAGCTCGTGGTAAAGACAGAGAGCCATTTTGCAGTTATTGCGGATCGAGTTTTACGATTCACGAAAGAGACTTAAATACTATTTGTCCGCACTGTATGACCCGGATAAGCTCAAAAGCCAAGTTTTGTCATTCCTGTGCAACTCCAATTGCATCTGAAGATGTGGATTTTGATAAAACAGATATGGATTGCCCGGTTTGCGATAACGTAAAGTTGCATTCACGCAAGATGAACTCTCATGCATTTAGTATGAAAGAATGTTCTCATTGTGCCGGTTTATGGA
>JAGRJO010000373.1 GCA_020442725.1 Lysobacterales bacterium | reverse complement strand
TAGAACTGTGGACGATAGCCGTTTAGGAATGGTGTGTGACGACCACCCTCTTCTCTTGACAATACATATACTTCAGCGTCAAACTTGGTGTGAGGAGTGATTGAACCTGGCTTAGCAAGTACTTGGCCACGTTGTACGTCTTCACGCTTAGTACCACGTAGTAGTACGCCACAGTTTTCGCCTGCACGACCTTCGTCAAGCAGTTTACGGAACATCTCTACACCAGTACAGGTGGTTTTTTGAGTGTCACGGATACCGACGATTTCGATTTCGTCGCCAACGCGTACGATACCAGATTCAACACGGCCAGTTACAACAGTACCACGACCTGAGATTGAGAATACGTCTTCGATTGGCATTAGGAATGCTTTGTCGATGTCACGCTCTGGCTCTGGGATATAAGTATCTAGGATACCTAGTAGTTCTACTACGGCTGGTTGGCCATATTTGCCTTCGTCGCCTTTAAGGGCTTGGGTGGCTGAACCTTTGATGATTGGGGTGTCATCGCCTGGGAAGTCATAGTCGTTCAATAATTCACGAACTTCCATTTCTACGAGCTCAAGCAATTCTTCGTCATCAACAGCATCACATTTGTTCATGAATACGACGATGTACGGTACGCCAACCTGACGTGAAAGCAGGATGTGCTCACGGGTTTGTGGCATAGGGCCGTCAGTTGCTGATACAACTAGGATGGCGCCATCCA
>JAGRJO010000372.1 GCA_020442725.1 Lysobacterales bacterium | reverse complement strand
CGTTGCATGGAACAATCCCTTTCGCCCAAATGAATCGCATTTCCATGTTTATCAGAAAGCACTTGAATCTCAATGTGCCTTGGATTCTGCAAGTATTTTTCCATATAAACCGTACCGTCCCCGAAAGCAGCAGCAGCTTCAGTTTGGGTCATTTTGATGGCGTTATTCAATGCTGCCTCGGTGTGAACCACTCGCATACCACGACCACCACCGCCGGCTGCTGCTTTAATAATTATCGGGTAGCCAATTTTTTTGGCAATTTTCAGATTTCTTTCAACATCATCAGTTAATGGTCCGTCAGAGCCGGGAACACAAGGAACACCGGCTGAACGCATGGCTTCGATAGCAGCAACCTTGTCTCCCATCAAACGGATGGTTTCTGCTCGAGGACCAATGAAAGTGAACCCTGATTTCTCAACTCTTTCAGCAAAATCCGCATTTTCAGCAAGAAATCCATAACCCGGATGAATTGCTTCAGCATCTGTAACTTCGGCTGCGGCAATGATTTTTGGCATGTCCAAATAGCTGTTAAGCGATGGCGGAGGACCGATACAAACAGATTCATCTGCCATACCGACGTGCTTTTGGTTTCTGTCAGCGGTGGAATGAACGGCAACAGTTTTGATTCCCATTGTATGGCAGGCACGCAGTATCCGGAGTGCGATTTCGCCACGATTGGCGATGACTACTTTTGAAAACATGGCAACAACCTAACTAATTACAAACAATGG
>JAGRJO010000371.1 GCA_020442725.1 Lysobacterales bacterium | reverse complement strand
AATGCAGCATTCCCCTGAGTGTGATCCCAATGCTCATGGGTGTTTATAACCGCAATCAAATTCAATTGATTTTCATTTAGAACCTGATTCACCAAATCATCATTCCAGGGGTCGATGACATAAGCACTTAATTGAGATGTTTCAATAATATAGGTGAAATTTCGTAATCTGCTGTCTGTATAGATTTGGTGAATCTTCATATTAAAAACCTAGAATGTCATTCTTAAACCGGCAATAATGCTACGTCCGGGTTTTGGTGCAATATCCTTGATGAAAGAGGCATGTTCGCGAATTTCATTATCCAATAAATTTTGTACTTTGACAAACGCCAGCGAACTGAATCTCTCACCTTCGAAAACACGGTTGATTGTTAGATTTAAATCATCATAACTCTCAGTAGGCAATTCATATTCTGCCAGCTTATGTTGAGACATCGCATGAGTATAATCCAGGTTGAACGCCCAATCACCTCTGAGCATACCAATTTCACCACCAATTCGTGCCGGTGGAATGCGTGGAACGTTGCTGCCATCATTCAATTTTGCTAATGTTTTGTCGGTAAATAATCGGTAACTCCAATTGTTTCCATAGTTATCGTTATGTTTGTACGATACATCTGCTTCGAATCCTTTAAAAGTAGCTTGTTGCTGTTGATAAATAAACACCGGAACCTCTTCTACTTCATCACCGGTTTCTTGTAAGAAAATATAATCATCAATACGGTTGTAAAATAAAGCC
>JAGRJO010000370.1 GCA_020442725.1 Lysobacterales bacterium | reverse complement strand
AATATTTCTTTTATCGTCGCTAAGTTCCTGCGACTGATTTGTGGCTGTAAATCAATGCTTTGTAATCTTGCAAATGCTGCTGAACGGGTTCTGTGTATGCCGAATAACTCTTTACGGTTTATGAGGGCATTTCGGTTGATTCTCAAGAGTTGATGCGGGAATTTCTTTTCTAATGATAACAATGAATCATCAATGACCACCACACCTCTTTGGCAGTGCATATATGTCGTTTTTTCTTCTGAAATGAAACAATATATATCGTCTAACGGCAACGATATTAAATCCGTTCCATGAACAAAACTGAAGGTGGTGACAAAGTCATTGGCTGAAACTTTATTCAACGCCTGACTCAAACGTTCTTTGGATACCGGTTTTAACAAATAATCACTCGCTGCCAAGTCAAAGGCTTTGAGGGCAAAATCATCATAAGCGGTACAGAAAATGATTTTGGATTCCGGTGAAACTTTATTAATTGCTTCAGCGGCTTCCAACCCATTCATGACTGGCATTTCAATATCCAGCAAAATGACTGACGGATGATATTGCTCAGCCTTCTCAACAGCTTTTTGTCCATTATTTGCTGAAACAATGTCACTGATACCCGCTCCTTGCAGTAATTTTTGCAATCGTGCAATCGCCAAAGGCTCATCATCTACAACTAAAAATTTCATAGTGGCAATCCAAGTTCAACGATAAACTTTTCATTGATGTCATTTATTTTCATAAACCCTTTTTTTCCATAATAAAGTTCCAAGCGTTCTTTAATATTTTTCAATGCCATACCGTTT
>JAGRJO010000036.1 GCA_020442725.1 Lysobacterales bacterium | reverse complement strand
CATCAAACCTGAAAAAGGTGTTTTGGTTTATGGAGTATACAGAGATTCGCCTGCTCTGGAAGTAGGGTTAAAACAAGGAGATATTCTCACTCATGTTAATGAGGAGGAAATCAAGAATGAAAAACACTACAAAGAGCTTATTGCTCAATCGAAACCCGGACAAATTCTAACAATTAAAGGTTATAGTCAGGGACAGCCTTTTGAAAAACAAATTCAGACAGTTGAACGCTTGCCTGAAATTCGCTAAGAAAATAATTTTCAACTTTCAAGTCAACCATTGTAAGATAAATTCGTTTAGTTAGCATGCCATCAATTATGCTAATATAACTGAATGAAATGATAACAACAGCGATTGCAACTTCAAAGACTCAACCAATGGATAACACATTGCAACTGAATCAATTTTTTGTTGAAAACGAAAAGAAAGCCTATGTGATTGCCAACATGTCTTTGAAAAACCCTGATGATGCATTGGATGTGGTACAGGATGTGATGATTAAATTTGTCGAAAAATACCGCAAAAAAGATTTTTCAGACTGGGCATCACTGTTTTATCGGATGTTACACAATCGCATTACTGACTTTCATCGCAAGAATACTCAAAGAAAGTCACTATTCAGTTTTTTTCATAATGAGGAAGAAGATAACGTCATTGACCAAGCTGTCGAGGACAATGAAATTCCTATATTACAAAAACTGGATTATCAACAACAGATGCAGTCACTACAAAATACATTAAATAATTTACCAACTCGCCAACTTCAGGCATTTATTTGCAGGATATGGGAAGGTTTGAGTGTCGAAGACACAGCTAAATCAATGAAATGTTCGCAAGGAAGTGTAAAAACGCACTTGTTCCGTGCTTTACAACAAATCAGAACACAAATCGAATTTAATGAGGATTCTTACAATGGATAAAAAATTAAACCAACTAACTGATGAAATCATTAATACAGAAACTAAAAACTTAGATTCTCACATTTCTGACAATCTGAGGGAGTCCAGACAAAAAGCCCTTACACAAAAAACTCGTTTTTTTGATTTATCCCGATTTTGGCTGATGCCGGTTACAGCAATGGCAGCTCTTGCAGCTTATATTATTTTGCCTTTGTTGCTTAGTAACAGTGTTCCGTTACAGATTAATGATCAACAAGCTCTCAGCATTGTGCAAGAGATGGATATGATTGACCAAATGGAACTGGTTGAAGATTTAGAATTTTACGAGTGGTTAAGCTCAGAAGATGACTTATCCACTATCTAACCGATTGAATATGAAAATGAAATTTTACAATTACAAATTAGCTATCATTTTATCACTTTGCAGCTTATCCGCTTTCTCTCAACCTCAATGGAAAGAATTAAGTGACGAACAACAAAAACTTTTATTACCCTTTGAAAGCAGTTGGAATGAGCTGGATGATGAAACCAAGAAGAAACTGGTCGCAAATACCGATAAATGGATTGCTATGAGTCCTGTTGAGAAAAAGGAATCCGAGCAAAAACTTAACCGCTTTAAGAACCTTCCACCCGAAGAAAGGGAAAAATTAAAAAAACGCATGGAAAGAATCAAAAACCTACCACCGGAACAAAGACAGCGTTTAAAGCAGGCTCATGAAAAGTTTAAGGATTTACCTCCGGAACGCAGAGAAAATTTGCGCAACAGATTTCAGCAGATGCCTCCGGAACAACGTAAAAAAGCATTCAAACGCTTTCAAAATCAACAACAAAGAAAAGAATTCGTCAATCAATTCGATATCGAAAAAAGAAAGCCAATTATCGAAATGATGCAAAGTTTGCAGCCCGAACAAAGGAAAAAAATCAGAACACACATGAAGGATATGAATCCTAAACAAAGGCACGATTTAACCCTTAAGTTGTTGGAAATGAATTCGGATAAAAGAGCAAAATTTGTCGAAGGGCTCTAGACCATTCTGAAAAGAACGGATAAGATTATCAGCTTATTTATTAAGCTGAATAATATAGGTCGATGTACCAAATCAATCCAAAAGTTTTAAAAACGCCTGTCGAAGATGGCAAAATTTTACTGCTGGAACCCAAAACCGGTATGTATTATGAGTTGGATGAAACCTCCTGTCATATTTTTCAGTTGCTTTCCCAAGGCGAAACATCTGAAAGCATTGTTCAGAAGCTGGTTGAAAATTATGATGTTTCAAACCATCAAGCTGAGGAAGACTACCAACTATTCTTACAGCAGTTAATTGAAAAGAATATTGTTTTCGAGGGTTAGACGTAAAACTTGACGCAATAAAAAAGCCACCAAATTGGTGGCTTTTAATTTTACTTCCTGAGAAATTAAATTATTCTTTAACTTCAATCAATTCCACATCAAAAATCAATGTGCTGTTTGGTCCGATTGGGCTGCCTGGGCGAGCATCAGAACCATAAGCCATTTCAGGTGGAATGTAGAAACGATATTTTGAACCTGCATTCATCAATTGCAGACCTTCTGTCCAGCCTTTTATGACTTGATTCAAAGCAAAAGTAGCTGGTTGGCCTCTTTTCACAGAGCTGTCGAATTCAGTTCCATCAATTAAAGTACCTGTATAATGAACCACAACAGTTGAGTTCGCGGAACTTGGTTTTGCACCATCACCTTGTTCAACAACTTCATAAAGCATGCCTGATTCTGTACTCATAACGCCTTTTTCTTTGGCTTTTTTGTCCATAAATGCTTTGCCTAATTCCAGGTTTTTGACTTTGTCTTCTTCCAGCTTTGCCATCATTTCAGCACGTTGTTTCTCAGCAGCAGCTCTTTGCTCTTCTTGAAGAGCTTTACGAATTTCAGCAATCTGCTCTGCATTTAATTGCAAATCTCCACCGGCAATAGCATCTTTAACACCGGCAACAAAAGAGTCAGTATCAAACTCCATACCACTTTTCTTGATATAGGCTCCAACGTCAGAACCAATCATGTAATTTCTTTTTTGTAAGTCAGAATCCAAATCAGCTGCAAAAGTAGCTGAAGTCATCAAAACAGTTCCTGCCAATAAACTTGTTACAGTTTTTCTCATATAAATTTCTCCATTTGGAAACGTAAATAAATTTTGTTCGGTAAGGTAAGGCTTGAAGCCAATGATTTCAAGTAAATCACTGAAATGACATTAAATTTACATAAAAATGAAACCCTTACAATCTCCTATTGTCATATTTTTTAATTCATGCGAATATCAAGTCTTGTTTTATGACAGATTGAGATATATTATCAAATCATGCAGTTAGTCAGAATGTTTGAGAAAAAGTTCAAAGAGAAAATTATGAGAAACAAATTAAATCAAAGTGTTTTATTACTATTAGCTTTCATCGTTTGCGGAGTTTCCTTTGCAAAACCCGTAGCTGTTGATTTAAAACCTGAGCCTTATCAAAAAGAAACCAGTCGCTGGTTAGTTCGTTTGCTGGAGCAACTACACTACAAACCGATAAAACTCGATGATGATTTTTCACAAAAAATACTCGACAACTATATTGAAATTCTTGATCCAAACAAAGTGTATTTTTATGCACAAGATATTGCAGAATTTAATAAATACAAATTAGATGTTGATGATGCCATCAAATCCGGTGATGTGGAACTCGCTTTTAAAATCTTCACTCTTTATGTTCAAAGAATTCAGGAAAGAACCGAGTATGCTGTCAAACTCCTTGAAAAAGGTTTCGATTTTACTGTTGATGAAGACTATATCTGGAATCGTGAGGATGAAGATCGAATCACTAATGAAAAAGACATGGATGAGTTATGGAGAAAAAGAGTTAAAAATGATTATCTGAATCTGAAGCTCGCCGGAAAAGAGGATGATGATATTAAAGAAACTCTGAAAAAAAGATATGAACAAATCGACAAAAGGGTCTCCGACTCCAATAATGAAGATGTCTTTCAGATATTTATGAATTCGTATGCCAATTTGATTGAACCACATACATCATATTTAGCTCCCAGAACATCAGAAAATTTCAAGATAAACATGAGTTTGACACTACAAGGCATTGGAGCTTTGTTAGGAATAAAAGATGAACATGTCACCATCATGAAAATCATTAAAGGTGGCCCTGCGGAAAAGCAAGGTGAACTGAAAAGCGGTGATCGAATTGTTGCTGTCGGACAAGGAGAAAGCGGGAGTTTTATTGATGTTGTTGGTTGGAGAACTGATGATGTGGTGGAAAAGATTCGCGGTGAAAAAGGAACGGTTGTCAGATTATCTGTCATTGGAGAAGATGAAAGCCTCGATGCAAAGCCACATATCATCGCGATTGTTCGTGACAAAGTAAAACTGGAAGAACAAGCAGCTCAGTATCAAATTTTAGAAGTCGATTCAGATGCCCAGAATCATAAAATTGGAGTTATAAACTTGCCTGCTTTTTATCTCGATTTTGATGCAAAAGCTGACGGCGAAGATGATTTTCGAAGCACTACCAAAGACGTTAAGAAAATTCTTTCCAAACTTGAGAAAGAAAATGTTGAAGCATTAATCATGGATTTGCGTGACAATGGTGGTGGTTCATTAACTGAAGCGAGAGACTTGACAGGATTGTTTATCGAGCAAGGGCCGGTGGTTCAAATTAAAAATTCTCGGGGAAACATCTCGGTTGATCGGGATATGGATAAATCGGTGGTATGGGATAAGCCGGTTATTGTTCTGATTAATCGTGCTTCTGCATCTGCGTCAGAGATTTTTGCGGCGGCGTTGCAAGATTATGGCAGAGCTGTTGTTGTCGGAGAAAGAAGTTTCGGCAAAGGTACAGTCCAAAGTTTGATTCCTTTGCAAAATTACGCCAGTAGTAGCAATGAACATCCAATGGGACAACTGAAACTGACATTATCTCAATTTTTCCGGATTAATGGCGGAAGCACACAAAATCGTGGAGTAATTCCTGATATTCAATTTCCTGACAGAGCCGGTACCGACAGCTATGGTGAAAGCGAATACGAAAATGCTTTACCATGGACGAGTATTAAACGCTCAAATTATGATATGTCCGGAGACTTAACACAAATTATTCCTGTTTTGAGAAAACAGTACGAGCAAAGAGAGGAACTAAACCCTGAGTTCACTTTTATTAAAGAAGATTATGACTATTACAATGAGCTCAAGGAAGACATCACTGTTTCCTTATCTGAAAGTAAACGAAAACAGGAAAATGACGAGCAAGAAGATAAAAAGAAACAACGTAAACAACAAAGAGAAGAAATCCTTAAAGGTAGCCTTGATCCTGCGATTACCTTAGTCAAGGTTCTGTATAATTCTGAAGATGATGTGAAAGGTGAAACCATTGATCTCAGCGATGAAGAAACCGAGTCTGAGAATAATTCAGAGCCTGACGGAGACTTTATCCTTAAAGAAGCAGCCAGAATTATTTCAGACATGCTGGAATTGGAAAAAAGCAAATTAATAGCTGAAAACTCACAAAAACCATCAGAGCTTGGCAGCAATAACTAGGGTTTAATAATGAAAATTTTTATTATTCTGGTATTGCTTTTTATTATTTATAATCTCGGTCTGGCGATGTTTTATCTGATAAAGGAAAAAGGCAGGGGAACAAATACTGTGCGTTTTCTCACTGTTAGAATTGCAGTTAGTTTCGCTTTATTCATGTTTATCATTTTTGCCATGTATATGGGATGGATACAACCGCATTCATTGTCGAGAGTTCACCCTTAAATAAAAGTAATTATTACCAATCAAAATCTTCGGATTGTAGCTTGTTATTTATAAAATTCCTTATTTGGTAAGCATCATGCAACTCCAAGTAGGGAATTTTTACATGGTGTAACAGCAAATTGGAACCGGCAGTATCAATCTCAAGCGTTGCCATTTTGTTTCTACGATCAAACGGTGATTCATGAATCATAATAGTTTGGATTTTTTTAATTTTCACAAAACTTTGTTTACCAAACCAAACTCCGCTTTTGAAACAAATGATGTCACCATCAAAATAATACCCTGTTTTTTTGACAAAGTTTTTTGCATAGACAAATGCCAAAGGTAAAGTTAATGGAAAAACAAACCAAATATAATTTCTGATTGAAAAATAAGGAAGGTTATCTAAAGTTAGCAAAACAACCAATATCAAAACACTGAGATAAATTCCTTTTTTAAAGACTCTTTTCCATGCACGATGTGGTAAAGATTGCCAATCAACTAAACCAATTTTGATTTTTGGCTCGACTTTTCTGATAAATGATGCCACATCGACTTTTTTAATAATCGGAGCCAGCCAGCGCATGACAATTCCGCTTTTATCGGTATTCACTCCACCCGCTGTTTCTATGGTGATAGTTCTGGCATTAAAAAACTTATGTAACGGATTTTCGCTGATGCGATAAAGTTGAATTTTTTTCAACGGAATCGTAGCAGATACTTTTGATAACAAGCCCATATTCGCTTGCAAACGATCCGTTTGTTTTTCAATCTGAAATTGGTAAAACTTCATTAATGCCCAAAGTACGGACATCAATTGTAAAAATACAAACATTACCAAGCCGATGACAGACACATAAATCACACCTTCTGCAAAAGTGATTTTAGTAAAATCAGGAATAGTAAAAAACAAATCCAGATAGGTCATCAGTTTCATCATAAAGATTTGATTCTGTGCCAAAAAACCAAAAATCAAAGCCCCGTAAACCATTCCTTTCTGCGAAATAATTCCAAATTTGATGACGTCTTTGGTCGAAACTTTAAGCAGGTAATCCGCTGATTCCAATTTTTTATCCTCTGCCACTTCATACTGAGTTTCATCAATAGTTGCACTTGAATTGGAATTGGCTGTTTTGACCCGTCGTTTCAACTCCTCAACAACGTCAAGCCCGACGACTCGCATGACGGCTTCGGGTTTGCCGCCAGACGCAGACTCCAGTTGCAATGTTGAAACTTTCAGAATTCTTTGCAAAGGATTTTGCACCACATTGACGTTTTGTATGCGGGTATAAGGTACTTTTCGATGTTGTTTAAAAAATATACCTTCTTTAATTTCTATCTTATCGTTTTCAAGCCAATAATGATAAAACCAGTACTGCAAAAGTGAAAATGCAGAAATAACGACTGCAAATGCAATGATAATATGATTCGCTGAGTTAACTTTGCTATAGGTATAAAGTCCAAATGCCAACGGTACAATTGACTTCCAGATCACATGAATCAAAATAAACAAAGGCGAAAACTTGTGAAGTCTATTTCCGCCGGACAATTTTTCTTTGGATTTGTTCATACCGCATCATTGCTTTCATCAAAAGAAAGCGACTCTCTTAAATCTTCAGCATCTTCGCGAAATACCCCGACCAGTTTAACCGAAGCATTTCGTGTCCCTGCGGTATGAATCACAAGTTCAGCTAAATCGAATTGACGATCTAAAGGACCTTGAGCAATGTCGGTATGCTGAACTCGGTTTCTGGGGATAACAATTTTTTTACGCCATAAAACACCATGATTGATATAAAGCCCTTGATGATCCATGGCATAGCTATAGCGATTGTATGCCGCCTTTTGATACCAAAACAGAAAAAAATAAAGCACCCAAACACCTATCAGAGTTTTGCCGATATCAGCAAAATCGGTCTCACTGAAAAATCCGATAACCAATAATACGATTGTTACCAGAAAAAAGATAATCGTGAGTAATAGTCTGCTCATGGTTAGATATTCAGACTCTTGTTGTTTGTATTTTAAATCTTTCATTATCTCGAAATTAATAGAAAAGTTGTCACCAAAAAATTTTAAAGGACGTATATGACTTATGTAAACAAAAAATACAGGAAATCTAAAATGACAAGTAAAAAAGCTAGTGATACCAAGCTGCTGATTTTTCTTATTGTGTTTTCCCTCATCAGTCAGGTTGCTTTTGCACAATACGAAATCAGAAAGCATACCATCAATAGCGGTGGGGGCGTCATGAGTGGAGGATCTTATGAGATTAATGGCAGTTTCGGGCAAGTCGATGTCAACGATAAACAAACAGGTGGCAATTACACTCTGCAAAGCGGTTATTGGCACGAAAACAATGATTTAATTTTTAAAAATGGAGTGGAGTAACTCCGGAGATATATGATGAAAAATATTTTAATAATACTTTTAACATTTGGACTTGGGCTGGCAATGAATGTATCTGCTCAAATGGACAATTCATTCACTTATCAGGGTGAGCTATTAGATAACGGTTCTCCTGCCAATGACACCTATGATTTTCAAGTTGTAATGCTGGATGGAAATGCCGGCCAAGTTGGTGTAACTTCACAACATAATGGTGTTCAAGTGACTAACGGTCTGTTTTCTCTGAATGTAAGTTTTGGCATCGCTATGTTTGATGGCTATGAAAACTACTATTTTGAGGTGAGTGTTCGTAAAACCTCAGTTGGTGGTGCTTACACAACATTAAGCCCACTTCAACAGCTGCAATCCGTTCCACTTGCCAGTAATTTGGTTAATGGAAATGCTACCGCCGGGCAAGTATTAACTTTTAACGGCTTTCAATGGGGACCTGCAACAAATCCTAGTTCCCCATGGAGTGTAAATGGAAGTGAAATTTACACCAATGAAAATGTTGGTATAGGTACAAATAACCCTGTCCCAAGATTGCATGTTTCAACAACGAGCGGTTTTGAAACTGCAAGGTTTAACGGCGGCTCAAATATGTATGTGATATTTTCAGAAAACGATGTTTTCCGTGGATACATTGGCTCCTATCAAACTCCATCCGGTAGTATTACAGATGCTGATTTTGAAGTGGGAACAACCTCAGGCTCATCGGGCAATCTTCTATTAGTTACCGGAGACAATACTCCAAGAGTGACTGTTGATGCTGATGGACTTGTAGGTGTAGGTACCACAAACCCCGATGCCAAATTACAAGTTGACGGAAATAGTGCTACTGACCCCTACCTTTTCAGGGTTCGTGATGTTGGCAGCACTAAACTTGTGGTTGATAATAATGGAGGTACTGCAATTGGTTCTTTTGTAACACCGCCATCAAATGGTCTTTCTGTTGCAGGCGATGTTAAGCAACCTTCATCAAGTAATGGCATGATGAAGTATATGGTTGAAGCCAGATGCAATGGTGCCAGCTCCTCAATCACTAAGTTTTATAATGGAGTGAGTACTGGCTCGGTAACTTCAGTTTCTACAACAGGCACAGGTATTTGTCGAATTCGTTTTCCTGAAAGCCTAAGTAGCAGATATTTTCAGGTATCCCCAGTCTCAGCTTATACGGTTTCAGCTAATTGCCATAACTCAACCGGTGGTAATGTAGACTTATTCTGTTTTGTATTTAACACTAATACAGGGGTAGGAGTTGACGAAAACATAATGATTCTTGTTTATTAATTCATTCTCAGAAATACTTTAGAAAAATCAGAAAATGAAAATAACATTAATAATTTTAATATTAGGATGTAGTCTTTTTACCAAAATTGCTGCTCAAATTCCTATGAGTTCATCATTTACATATCAGGGTGAATTGCGTGATGGGGGCAGCCCTGCTAATGATAACTATGATTTTCAGATTGCTCTGTTAAACAGCCAGGGGCAACAGGTCGGTGCCATTTCTGAACATATTAACATTACAGTTGAAGAAGGGCTGTTTTCAGTGAATGTGAATTTTGGAATAGATGCTTTTGATGGGATACAAAATTATTATATTGAAGTAAGTGTGAGAAAAACTTCCAATGGTGGTGTTTATACACCATTAAACCCACTACAAAGATTGCGTGCAGTACCACTTGCTACAAATCTTACCAATGGAAATGCCACTCCCGGACAGGTTCTTACATTCAATGGTTCTCAATGGTCACCAGCTGATATTCCTGCTTCTCCGTGGGTTGAAAATATAGGTGAGGTTTTTTATAACGGCAGTATGTTTATAGGCGGAAGTGCTTTCATTAATGAATCCTTTACAGTAAGTGGTCTTAGCCGGCTGTTAGGGGTGACTCATTTCACACAAAATACAGCACAACCAACAGCATACAACGGACAATTAAAGTACATGGCAAATTTTTGGTGCGGGAATGGAAGCACAACAGTAAATCGTTTTTATAACGGAACATTTTCAGCAGGGAATATTTCAGTTACAGGGGGGCCAACATCCGGTTCGTGCGAGGTTGTGTTTCCGGATAACATAAACAACAGATACTGGAATGCAAGTGCTGACTCAAATCTCGCAAGGGGAGTCAACTGTTCCATTGGTGCTACGAATAACAAACTATCATGTATCAGATACAAGATATCTGATGGTGCTGATGCCAGTGGCAACATCAACATACTGATTTACTAAATTAATAGTATCCCGCGACTATGTATCAGTGGTGTTTGACTCATTCAAACACCCTGCTACATTTCTAAATTCATTCAAGCTACATACTTCGGCAACAAATAAAACTTTGGGTATTATGCCTATAAAATGGGGTAAGACATGTATTTTACTCATTAATATTTCTTTCGATAGGATTATCTAATCTCTAGTTGTAATCATCCTTTCACAATCAACAAACATTATGATACTGTTACTAGAAAGAAAGGGGACAAGGTCTTGTAATGTTTTTACGAAAAATCACTAAACACATTCAAAATCAAAATTGGTTTGCGGTTTGGGTTGACTTTATTATCGTTGTGGCAGGGGTTTTTATTGGTATTCAGGTTGCAAACTGGAATGAACAAAGAAGTTTATTCCAGAAAGAAACACAATTACTCAATGAGCTCAAGAAAGAAATTCAAAGTTCAATCACTCTGACAGAATCTAAGATCCAAGCCTATCAGCAAGCAACTGATGCCGGAAAAAGAGTTTTATCGTATCTCGACACACAGAAAACCTGTGAAGAGAACTGCTGGAATCTGATAGTTGATTTTATGCATGCCTCACAGTGGCAAGATATTCACATTAACTCATCCACTTATCACAACATGAGAGACAATGGCTTTCCCACCAATAGAGGCATTATTGATGCCGTAGAGGCCTATCTAGCCCAGAATTCAAACAATGCAGATCCATTTAGCGCACTTCCCGTTTACAGATCATTAGTTCGACAAATCATAAATATTAAAACCCAAGAGTTCTACTGGAAATACTGCTGGTCATTAAAAGATGGAATCGAAAAATACAATTTAAATTGCCCCAAGGGCATATCTGATGAAGAATCCAAATCACTGGTTACAGAAATTATAGAAAACCCGGGAATAAGGCCGAATTTAACAGAGTGGACGGGGGCAATTGTTTCATTACCTACGACACTGGGGGAACAGAATGTTGCAGCCCGGAAAGCGATTGACCTGATTGACGAAGAACTGAGACACCGATAATGTTGTTACGTCGCATCACTCATCACATCAAAAACCAAAACTGGTTTGCTGTGCTTCTTGACTTTGTCATTGTGGTGGCTGAGGTGTTTATCGGGATTCAGATTGTTAACTGGAATGAAAGTTAAATTTGCTCTAAAGCTTTTTTCATCCTGATATCAGAAACCTTTTGTTTGGTTCCAAGATTTTGCGCAAATAAAGATATCCGGTATTCTTCCAGCAAAATATGAAATTCTTGCAATGCTTTACTGTAGATTTCTGAGCCTTCGACTTTCTTAAAAAATGGCAAGCTGATTTTTTTCAACTCTTTAAGTTTTTCTGCTTCCTTATGCGGGTTTTCTATGGCTGAATCCAATCGTATTTCCAGCCCTTTAATAAATCTGGCATAATGCTGAATCTGACCGATTTCGACTTCATAGAGAAAATCCGAATAAATCAAATAATCCAATTGATGATGCATGTCTTCATAAGTTTCTTCGGACAAATAATCGGACTTTTCTTCAATTTCCTGCCAAATTTTATACCAGTTTTCAATCACGGGATTGAGCAGCAAACATAAATCGTTGGCTTGTTTGTACCAGTCTTTTTCCAGAGTTTTCAATAAGTTGTCGAAAGAATCGATATCCCTCACTGGCAGGTTTTTTTCGATAATGCTCTGTAAAACAGCATCGGTGATATGCTCAACTAAGGAGTGTTCCGACTCCAGTTGCGACCAACCGAATTGTGCTTTAATTCCGGGTTTCAAATTCTTTTGCAGATAACGGTGTTTGGCAGGAATTTTTAATAAAACCAATCGTTTCAAGCCATGTAAATGTTCATCCTGTGCTTGTGGTTCAGTTTCAAAAAGGCGTAAACCCACACTGTCTTGTTGATCAATGATTGCCGGATAAGCTGTCAATCCATTTTCCAAGATAATATTTTGCGGAATGTCTTTAAACACCCAATCTTTGGCATGATTGATTTTGAATAATTGACTGGCAGTTTTTTGGAATGAGCGATTGGCTTTTTGGCAAAACTGCTCTTGAAGCTCATCAAAATTTCTGGAAATTTTTAACACTTCTTTTTTGTCATTTATGATTCTGAATAGAAACTGCAAATGCGGAGGAAGCTCGGCTCGTTGCCAAGTTTCAACTGTTGTGTTCAATCCAACCATGCGTTTGACTTGACTCACAATTTGTTGATAGAAATCGCCCTCACCAAACGCTATCGAGTCCATAATCGCCTGAGCAAAGTCATTGGCAGGAACTAAACTACGACGAATTGGTTTTGGTAAAGAACGTATCAATAACTCCAGTTTTTCTTTTAAAAGCCCCGGAACCAGCCATTCAAAGTCGTCTTTTGTAAAGGAATTGAGCCACTGTAAAGGAATTGTTACAGTAATTCCGTCATCTTCCTGACCGGGAGAAAAATTATAATGCAGGTTTAACAGTTGTTGACGAATCTTCAAATGTTGTGGAAATAAATCCTTCTCTGGTTTGCTGCTTCCGCTCTTTGTCAGTTGTTCATGAGTGAACTTCAAACAATCATCGTTTTGAGTTTTCAACCATTTAGACAATTGTTTTTCACTGTAAATATGTTCAGGAATGATGCTTGCATACAGCTCCGCCAGTCGCCACGGTTCAATCAAAATATCCTGTCGTCTTTGCCGATCTTCCTGAGCCTGAATCTGTGCAATCTTCACCTGGTTGTGACTAGCAAACGCATATCGGTTTCTCAATTGATTCTCAACCAAACCCTGTTCAATAAATATTTTGTGCGAGGTTTCCACATCTGTCGGGCCGAAATGAAAGGCTCTCTTGGCAACAACAGTCAACCCAAATAGTGTTAACCTTTTATATCCCATCACCGAACCTTGCTTTTTCGACCAGTACGGATCAAAAGTTGAGGTTCTAATCACATGCCTGCCAATATCCTCAATCCATTCGGGCTCAATTTCAGCAACGGTTCTGGCATACACTTTGGTGGTTTGCACAATACTGGCCGCCATCACCCAAGAACAGTTTTTGCCAAATAAACCCGAACCCGGAAAAATATTAAAACTACGGTTTCGGGCTCCGTTATATTCGCCTTTCTCTTTTCTGAAACCGACATGCGAAATAAATCCCGATAAAATCGCCTGATGAATTGCCGGATATTCTGCTTCTTTATCATTCAGATGAATTTTTTGTTGTTTCAAAAGATTCAGCAATTGCCTGTAAATATCTAACCATTCGGTATAACGGCGATAAGATAAGAAATTCTCACGGCACCACTTTCTGAATTGTGAGTTGCTGTTTGCTTTGCGTTGTTTTTTCAGTGTTTTCCAGATATTGATAAAACTGATGAAATCCGATCTTTCATGCAGAAACTTTTTATGAGCCGCATCGGCAGCGGATGCATATTCCAGAGGACGCTCCCGAATATCCTGAATGGTCAGTGCTGAAACAATAATTAAAGCCTCTTTGATACAACCCAAAGTCTCTGCCTTGATTAAGATTTGTCCCAACTGCACATCAATTGGCAATTGATAAAGTTTTTTACCAGATGCTGTGAGTTCCTTATT
>JAGRJO010000369.1 GCA_020442725.1 Lysobacterales bacterium | reverse complement strand
AAAAAAATTAGGCTTTTTAACTCCCCTTGAAGTAAAATCTAGAAACTGGAGTGTTGCACTTCGTTGTTGAATCCAGCACTTATATTTGGTGAGTTAATTATTATATTGAAATGGTTTAACTTATTAGCTGAATTCTCTATCAAAACATTTGTATTTTTACTTTTTACAAAAAAATATCTATAGACGCCAATATCTGAGTATATATTGACATATTTTTTATAACCTTCATTTTTAAAAAATATTTCAAAATATTCAAATTTTTGTTTTATATCGCTTTTTTTAATTATCATTTCAAAATTTTTACAAGGCGGTGGCAATGTTTCTACTTCACACCCTGTAAAATTTGTAATTAATAATATAATAAATACCAACTTAAAACTGTTCATGATTCACTCGCATCTTTCCAAAACCAAGGACTCACACTTTTCAAAACATCCTACAGCAAAATTAACATTTTGCCTATAGCTTTTATGCCTTAAAATACCCTAGAATGAACCTTTATAAATAAGAATACCACGACTTTACCAAGAAATCAGTAAATTTCTGTGTGGTTGGCATCAGCAAGTCAAACAAGCAAGAAACTATTCATTGTTAGTATAACTTAGGCAGGAACAACGGTTTTTTTGCTTTTTTTCACTATGCAACATTCATGATATTTGCATTATGATATAATCGCGCTTTTTTAAAATAGTGTGAATATGACACAAACTTGGTTAGTAACTGGCGGAGCTGGCTTTATCGGCGGGAATTTTGTTCTTCGTCAGGTTCTGGAAAACAATGTAAGAGTAATCAATTTGGACAAATTGACTTA
>JAGRJO010000368.1 GCA_020442725.1 Lysobacterales bacterium | reverse complement strand
TGCGGGCAATAATGTATTCGCCATCCGGTGACCATGCCGGCTGATTCAATAAGCGAAACTCTTCTTTGGTGACTTGTTTTTGTTCTGAACCATCGGTGTTCATTGTCCAGATATTATCACCACCACCTTGATCGGTCGTAAAAGCCAACTGTTTACCATTCGGTGAGAATCGAGGTTGCATGTCCCAAGCCATAGAGTTGGTAATGTTTGTGGCTTTCCCTCCACCGATTGGCATTGTGTAGATGTCACCCAATAAATCGAAAGCAATGGTCTTGCCATCAGGGCTGACATCCAGATTCATCCATGTTCCTGTTGTTGTCTTAATTGTTGCTAAAGTGGTTTCTCCGGGAGGATTATTGACATCCCACTTTTTTTCTTCCTCTTTGTTGGAATTATCCTCTGCCTGAATAGAAAAGCTAAATAACAGAGTCAATATGATTTGTATTTTTGAATTTCTCATTAATTTATTGTTATGGTGAAAAAGTTCAGATACTTTATCACAATTTGATGGGAGTTCGTATTATTTCGAATACAGAATTGTATTAACCACCAACAAATTGTGAGCTTTTAATACGAGCGATTTCATCTCGAATTTTGGCAGCCTCTTCAAATTCCATGTTTTTTGCGTGTTCAAACATAGATTTTTCGAGCTTGGCAATGAGTTGTGCTAATTGTTTAGGAGTTTCGATATTGTAATTTGCAGATTTTTCAGCAACTTTCAGTCTGCTGCCGGCTTCTGAATTGGCATCAAATCCATCTTTCAAATCATGAATTTTACGAATCACTGTTTTCGGTGTGATTCCATGTTTTTTGTTGAAT
>JAGRJO010000367.1 GCA_020442725.1 Lysobacterales bacterium | reverse complement strand
GGTCCTTATGAAATTAAACGTGCCGGAGCCGGCAATGAACTCAAACTGGAACTTAAATTCAACACAGTCTTGAAACAAGGTGTTCAAGTGAGTCGTAACGATATGCGCTCTGCTGAGATTCTGAAACAAAAACTCAGCAAAGACAGTAGTATCTTATCTAGCGTTAAAAAAGCTCCTGAACATGGTTTTTTAGTTGAGATTAATACGAGAATTCCTTCAATTTTTAAAATTATACTGAGAGATGAAAAAGATTTTTTCGTTCAGTATATCAATATCGGCAGCAGTTCTAACCGAATAAAAAGGCTGGATATCAAAAATATCAATGAGCAGTACATGGATGGCTTGGCAAAATATATTCTTGGGAAAAATCCAGAACTTTATACCGAAAAAATAAGCGATCAAGCCATTACCAAAATCAGGGAAAAACTGGAACTTGCAAAAAGGCTGGAAGAGCACCACAAGGCTCAGGAAGAGGCTCGAATTCTGGCAGAAAAGCAAAAAGCAGAAAAGGAAAAGCATAACAAATCCAAGAAATCTCTTTTCAAGAGTTTATTTGGAAAAAAATAATTACCACTTAAAGAAGTTGACAGGAATCAACTTCTTTATACTCAAATATTATTTCCGTATTTTAATTGAACAGTGATAAGAGACTTTATTGGAGTAAAGTTTTTCCATTTGTTATAATCTTCAGCAATAAATCAACCTTTGATTGACAATGCTGAAATCTGTTTTATTCAATAATGATACTCACTCGGAATCAGCTCCTGAAGAGAGTTATTTTAGTTTGTGGGTTGAAACTGTTATTGAGGAACATGGAAAGTTTTTTGAGGTGAGT
>JAGRJO010000366.1 GCA_020442725.1 Lysobacterales bacterium | reverse complement strand
AAAGTTCTCGAAGCCACTGTATTTATTGAAAATGTCGATACAGAAGTTATGCGACCCGGAATGAGACTCAATGCTACGATTGAAGGTGAAGTAAATAATGTTGCACAAGCCGTGGAGAATAAACTATGAGAGTGATATTGTTGTTTGTTCTTTGTTTATTATTTATTTCATGTACAAAAAATGATGCTCCCATCCCACAATTGACAGTAGAAAAATCCTCAACTCGTTTCAGTCTGATGGCAAGTGGAGAACTTGAGGCTGTGACATCCACACCGATTACTTCGGCTTCTAAAACCCAAAGACCTCAAACAATTGCCTGGATTATCGACCAGTACGCACATGTTAAAAAAGGAGATGTGATTGTGCGGTTTGACGGCGTTCCTTTTCAGTTGGAAGTGGATGCTGCTGAATATGAAATCAGCAAATTACAATTCAGTAAAAATAAGAAGCAACGCGAAATGGACTTATCTATTGCAGATTTTAATAATGAAGAAGAGGTTGTCAATTTTGAATATTTGATGGCTAAAAAATTCAATATCGACGACCCTTTGCTCTATACCAAAATTGAAATGATTGAGGCATCCGATAACGAAGAATTTCTGGAAGCAAAGACACAACACTTACAAAAGATGGAAAGTCACTATCAGGACAAATCGTTATCTGAGGTAAATTTAATTGACTCACAAAGTGAGTTCCAAAAGTCAAAAATAGATGTCAACCGAGAGAATCTTGAGAGTCTTGAAATTAAAGCTCCTCATGACGGCATTGTCGTTCTAAAAAAATCATGGGATGACACCATTCCACAAGCCGGTAAATCTGTTTTTCCGGGAATGAAACTGGCTTCTCTTCCTGATTTATCATC
>JAGRJO010000365.1 GCA_020442725.1 Lysobacterales bacterium | reverse complement strand
TGTGACCAAGTTGATGACGAAGAGTTGTTGGAACTTGTTGAAATGGAAATTCGTGAATTGCTAAGTGATTATGACTTTCCTGGTGATGACACTCCAATGGTTAAAGGTTCTGCATTGAAAGCACTTGAAGGTGACATGAGCCCGATTGGTGTTCCTTCAATTGAAGCACTTTTGGATGCTATGGATTCTTATTTCCCAGAGCCGGAGCGTGATGTTGATCAACCATTCTTGTTGCCAATCGAAGACGTATTCTCAATCTCAGGTCGTGGAACAGTTGTTACCGGTCGTGTTGAGCGTGGAATCGTTAAAGTTGGTGAAGAGTTAGAGATTGTTGGAATCAGAGACACCAGAAAAACAGTATGTACCGGTGTTGAGATGTTCCGTAAACTTCTTGACGAAGGTCGTGCCGGTGATAACGTAGGTGTATTGTTGCGTGGTACAAAACGTGATGAAGTTGAACGTGGTCAAGTATTATCACATCCTGGAAAAATTACACCACACACTGAGTTTGAAGCTGAAGTTTATGTATTGTCAAAAGATGAAGGTGGACGTCATACTCCATTCTTTAAAGGATACAGACCACAGTTTTACTTCCGTACAACTGACATTACAGGTGCAGTTGAATTACCGGAAGGAGTTGAGATGGTAATGCCTGGCGATAATATCAAGATGCGTATTACATTAATTAATCCTATTGCGATGGATGAAGGATTGCGTTTTGCGATTCGTGAAGGTGGTCGCACAGTAGGTGCTGGTGTTGTTTCTAAGATTTTTAAATAAATAACACTGAAATAATAAACACGAGCCGGCAACAAGTGTTGCTGGCTTTAGTTTCTCTGAGATTTTATCAGGTATTTTTAAGGAAAATAAATACAGGCCAGTAGCTCAATTGGCAGAGTGGCGGTCTCCAAAACCGCAGGTTGTGGGTTCGATTCCCTCCTGGC
>JAGRJO010000364.1 GCA_020442725.1 Lysobacterales bacterium | reverse complement strand
CTTTTTTCATCACTAATATCTTTTTCAAAGCGCGTATTTTAACGTATTCTCGTGTTATTCCGTAGAGATTGGCTTTCTTAGGTTATAATCTCTCTTTTTTATAATCAGATTTTTATGAAGACGCGCTTTTTATTTATCCTGGTTTTTGTTCTATCAGCCTGTCAGAAAGGTGATGAGCAAACAACTTTCACCGATAATTCAGAAACAATAGCGGTTGTTGGAGATAAGACCATAACAGCCAATTTACTCAAAGCCTATCTCAATGCTAATGGCATCAGTAAAACCGATGGACCAACACTCAATCAAGCTCTTGAAAATTTAATAACAGAGATTGCTATTGCAAATGTTGCTTCCAAAAAAGGTTTGAAATTAACTGATGAACAATTGTTGGGTATTGAATATATCAAAATCAAGGCTCTTGTGAGTGCAGCTCAAGGAGATTATCTCAAAGATAACACGGTGACAGATGAAGAAATTCAGCAGGCTTATGATGCTGCCAACCAACAAGTTGGAGGCTTTGAGTATCATGTTCATCATTTGCTTTATAAAGATGAAATTGAAGCCATTAAAGCTTTGGACGAAATTAAATCTGTAGAAGACTATCTTGAGAAAGAAAAACAATTTCTGGCTGAAAATCCGGGTATGAAAAATGTCGGAGATATATCTTGGGTCAATCTGGGTCGGTTGCCGGAAAAGTTCAGAGAGGTTTTGCCCAATGCTGAAGAAAACTCAGTTATTAAAACTGTTGTCAGCAGTCCATTTGGTGCTCACGTGGTTTATCTCGAAGCAAAAAGACCTATTACACCTCCAAAACTAGAAGATGTGAAACAAGCTGTTATTAAAACGGTTCAACAACAAAAACTTTCCAAGTTTTCACAATTGGCTCGTGCCAAAGCAAACGTAACGATTAAAGAGTAGCTATCTGAAATAGTCTTTATTGGCATAAAAATCATG
>JAGRJO010000363.1 GCA_020442725.1 Lysobacterales bacterium | reverse complement strand
ATTGCAGTGATTCTAGCTGTGCTATCAGTTGTATCGACTTTTGTAGCGATTCCGGTTGTTTCAGCAAATGCCTATTGGGTTATGACAGCTGCTTTTGTGGTATTGGCAGCAGGAAACCTGCTCAAAGGGCTCTAACAAAAACATTTAATTGAAGGGAAACCTGAACTGATGAAGTTCAGGTTTTTTTATGCCTAACTATAAAGTTCAGGAAGTTCGTTCTTTGGATTGATTTGATTGACAGTCTGAATATTCAACCCTTTTCCTTTAACTTGTTTTAACCATGAACCAGTATCAAACTCTGTTAATTGTGTTGATGGAGAATAAAGTAGTAATTCCAAATTTTCGATTAAACTTTGCATCTCTTCAGCAACAAGCGGTTTGATTCCAGATAAATTATTCACTTGATTTTCAGGATGTTGTTGATTCCACCAGCGAATCAAGGATTCTTGTAATCCCGATAAATCTTTATTATTGATTGAGCTGATAATATCTTGTTTATTTATACTTCTTTTAGCTTTATCAGATGAATCAGATACTCTTTTTTTCTTTCTCGAGGAAAGTAAAATTGCCAAAGTAACCAACCAAAGCAATACAGAAATCAAAGCAATGGATTTCCACAACCATGAGTCTTTTTCAATTACTTTTACCTCGGATGATGGAGCTTTATTAGCATTTGCATCAACATGGCTTTCAGATACATTTGAAACACTTTTAGGTGACTTGGTCTCAAACAAATTTCCAATAGGTGGTTTTTCCAAAGCAAAATCACCGGCTTCAACATCTAACGTAACCGGTGGTAATTTTGCAAACTCAACTTGCCCTGTTTTAGTATTGAACCATTCCAATTGAAATTCAGGAATTCGGATTTTCCCGGATTGTGTTGGTATCATTGCCAGCTTGACTTGTTTCCAACTTTTCAGGTTTTCTGCTTCTTTTTCGGTTTGAGACAATGGTTGTTCGGGATAAACCCTGATTCCGTCAATTTCGCCAAGGTCAATTTCAGGGATTTGTGTCTCGTTTAGACC
>JAGRJO010000362.1 GCA_020442725.1 Lysobacterales bacterium | reverse complement strand
AAGTTTTAATCAAAATCAGCTTTGTTTGCTGCTTTGGAGCGAGCATCTGCCCGCGTTATTGTTCCTTTATTCACTAAGTCCATCAAACACTGATCCAATGTCTGCATACCGTAACCCTGACCGGTTTGAATGGATGAATACATTTGTGCCACTTTATCTTCACGAATCAAGTTTCTGATCGACGGAACCCCGACCATGATTTCATGAGCGGCAACACGACCACCACCTACGCGTTTCAAAAGTGTCTGAGCAATTACTGCTCTTAATGATTCCGATAACATAGAACGAACCATTGGTTTCTCACCTGCCGGAAACACGTCAATAATACGGTCAATGGTCTTTGCAGCAGAACTGGTATGTAATGTTCCAAACACTAGGTGACCGGTTTCCGCAGCGGTTAATGCGAGTCTGATAGTTTCCAGGTCACGCAACTCACCAACCAGAATAATATCAGGGTCTTCCCTCAAGGCTGAACGCAGCGAATTATCAAAACTTTTGGTATCTCTGTGAACCTCACGTTGATTGACCAGACATTTATTACTCGTGTGTACGAATTCTATCGGATCTTCAATCGTCAAAATGTGACCATGTTCGTGTTTGTTAATGTAGTCAATCATTGCCGCCAAGGTTGTTGACTTACCGGAACCGGTTGGACCCGTCACCAAAATAATTCCTCGAGGAACCTGAATCAGCTCCTTAAAAATTGGCGGACAGTTTAAATCTTCCAAGGTCAGAATTTCAGTTGGAATGGTTCTGAATACCGCTGCGCAACCTCGATTTTGGTTATATGCGTTCACACGGAAACGAGCTAAGCCAGGAATTTCAAATGAGAAGTCAATTTCCCAAACCTCTTCATACTCCTTGCGCTGACCATCATTCATGATGTCATAAATCATGGCATGCAACTCTTTGTGATCTAAGGGAGGGAGATTAATACGGCGAACATCACCATCGACACGAATCATCGGTGGTAATCCGGCAGACAAATGTAAATCCGATGCCTTATTTTTTACAGAAAAAGCAAGTAATTCAGCAATATCCATAACAGAGACCTTTGTTAACTATGTTTTACGAGTTTA
>JAGRJO010000361.1 GCA_020442725.1 Lysobacterales bacterium | reverse complement strand
GGCTTGTCGGCCGGGATGAAGAAAATTATGTCCACTTTTGGTAAAAGCATATTCAGATTTTGTATTGTCTAAAATATTTTCCAAATCAGCTTTAATATCAAAGAAATCGACATTCGATTTGGTATCGAACCCCCAATTTTCCGCACACCTGTTTCCTATATTCACAGCCACAAGCATATCGTTTTCGATTACATTGGATTGCTCATCTTTCAGGAATACATTGCCGGTTTCAAATAGTTTGACATTGTTATTTTGCCTTCTTAAGTTGTAATTTGCTGTTTCCATGATTCCGGGTAATAAACTGGTTCTCATGATTGCAAATTCTTCTGTCAACGGGTTTTTCAATGGAATAGAATTCTCAGCAAATCCATAGTTTTTAAGTTGTTTCTCTGAAATAAAACTGTAAGTAATTGCTTCTTGATACCCAAGTTGATTGAGTTGAGTTCTGATACGATTTTTAGTAATTTTTTCTTCAGGAAGTGGCAAAATGTTGTTCTCAGTTATTAAATCAACTGATGGCATATTGTCATAACCAACCATGCGGACGATTTCTTCGACTAAATCTTCTGCAATTTCTATATCAAAACGATTCGATGGCGGAATTACTGTCCAGTTCTCACTATCAAATTCTACTTGCATGGATAATCCTTGCAGTATGTTCGTAACTTTATCATCTGAAACTTCGAATCCAAGAATATTATGTAATTTAGTTTTACTCAGTTTGATTTTGTCCTTTTGAGGAATGTACTGCTGAGAGTTTGCTTCTTGTATCGGTCCGGCTTCACCACCACAAATCTGCTTAATTAGTTCTGTAGCTCTCTGCATTGCTTGCTGTTGTAAATAAGGATCTACTCCTCTTTCAAAACGCAATGCGGATTCCGTATGAATACCGATATCGCGTGATTTGCCCATAATTGTTGCCGGGTTGAAATAAGCCGATTCAAGCACGATATCTTTTGTGTCTTCACTCACACCGCTATCCAAACCACCCATAACGCCTGCAATTGCTAAGTGACGTTTTTCATCGGCAATCATTAGGTAGGAGTCATCAAGTGTGATTTCTTTGCCATCCAATAATGT
>JAGRJO010000360.1 GCA_020442725.1 Lysobacterales bacterium | reverse complement strand
AGAGCTTTCAACAGGAAGTTGGGCAACTGAACTTTTGTTGGTTTGACCTCCAGTTTATCTGCAACTGTATGAACAAATTGTTTGAAGTTCATGTCCGTTCCACCCAGTAAATAATTCTCACCTGGTTTACCATGATGAAAAGACTGAATGATTCCTGCAGCAACATCTCTGACATCAACAAAAGAACCGGCTCCATTGGGAATACTGGGTAGCTTGTTTTTTGCAATCATTTGAATCAATCTCGCCCAATTGTGTGTATCGCCGGGTCCGATGATATGTGTCGGATTGATAATAACAGAGTTTAGTTTGTTCTGAGACAGTACATAATTTTCCGCAGCAGTTTTGGTTTTAACGTAGTTAATCCAACTGTCAGCACCTGATTTTGACAGATTCTCAGTGATATTTGTCAGAGTTTTATGGATTCCAAAAACCACAACCGAAGAGATGTGAATGTATTTTTCGACACTCTTTTCCTGAGCCAGTTTTAAAATATTTTTTGTTCCCTCAATATTCGTTTTTGTCTGCATGTCATTGTTTTTAAACCAGGTATTGGTACTGGCAGCGGTATGAAAAACAGCCGTTAAATGTTCCGGAAGGTTATTTGAGAAACTATCAACATCCAGAATATCGCCTTTAATCAGAGTGATTTCTTTGTTAAGTTCGGTTGCTTTCTGTGGATTTCTGCAAAGAGCAAAGACTTGCCAGCCTTGTTCTTGTAATTGATTGCATAGATGAGTTCCCAGAAATCCGGTGGCACCTGTGACGAATGCTGTTTTTGAGATTATAGCTGTCATTTGTTTTTTTTTTCTTTACATTAACTTCATGATTATAAATGATAGCTCCATGCAAGAACAATCAATAAAACATCATATAAAACAAACGATTAAATTATCCACTCCTTTGGTGATTAGTCAAATTACTGTCATGCTGATTGGAGTGGTTGATACCGTCATGTCCGGTCGTCTGGGAACAATTCCGTTGGCGGCAGTTTCCATTGGAGGTGCTATTTGGGCGATTGGAATAATGTTTGTTTTTGGAATTTTGATGGCAACCCCGCCGATGGTTTCAGAATTGGATGGTGCCGGAAAACGAAAAGAAGT
>JAGRJO010000035.1 GCA_020442725.1 Lysobacterales bacterium | reverse complement strand
GGATAAAAATTGGCCTTCTCAGCAATTCCTACCTGAGACAAAGCTGCCCTAGCATTTTTAAAACTCACAGAATCCGAATAACCACGAATTTGTAGAGATAAAGCAATATTTTCCAGAACCGTTTTATTGTTCAGCAATCGGTGATCCTGAAAAATCATACCAATTTTCTTACGATAGGCAGGAACGCGCGAGGACGGCAAGGACGAAATATCCATCGAATTCACCCGAATTTGCCCGTAACTGGCATATTGCATTAACATTAACAAACGCAAAATAGTTGTTTTCCCCGCCCCGGAATGTCCTGTCAGAAACAACATTTCCCCGGCTTCAACATCAAAACTGACGTCCTTCAACGCCTTGTTGTCTTTACCGTAACTCTTGGAAACCCGCTTGAAACTTATCATGTAAGATAGTATAAATCAAAATACATATTGCTGTATATCGATATGTTTGATTCAATAATAATTTCACTGTCATTCTGAGTGAGTAAAACGTGTCGAAGAATCTTTTAATTGATTAAATAAGGAAACTTAAAAAAGTCAACGATTCAAAACTGACCTTGGAAATCCATCGATTGATGAAGAATCCTTGCAACTTCTATATTATTTTCCTGATTTTGATTGATTGAATAAAATACAATATGGCTTCCAATGACAAAACTCATAGCATTTTCAAACAATTCATTTCTTGATTTACCAACTTTAGGATTATCAGATAACATCTCAAATCCATCTGATAATTGCTGAGCATAAATTCTGGCTTGTTTCTCTCCCCAATGAGTTATGGTAAATTCGAATATCGCCAGTAAATCTTGCTTTGCCTGAAAGGAAAGTCTATATTTTCTATTTGACATTTGATAGTGACTGTTCAAATAATTCCATTATATTTTCGTCACTAGACTGACCGGATCGAAGCTGCGAGAATCCTAAGGCAACTTGTTTCTGTAACAATTCAAACTGCTGTTCTTTGAACAAATCCTTCTCGAACATCATTCGTAAACTCTCCCGAATCACTTCACTCGCAGAACTATAAAGCCCAGTTGCGACTTTCTCTGCAATTCTATTTTCAAACTCTTTACCTAAAGTTATATTCATAATACTGACATATTGCATTCATAGTATACGCATATTATAGGCATAATATATTAACAAATCAAATTTGAAGTTATTTCATTTGATACATTCTGTGAGTAGAAAATAGAAAACATAAATCACTGTCCGTCTCTCACAATAACTAATAATTCTCACGAAGCACTTTACCTAAAAGTCCCATAGTTTCCTCGAACAAAGTGTTAGCAACCTTAATTGCCGCAAAACTTTCTTGTTCTGTTCTAGACATGAGAACATCAGTCATTGATTGACGAAGACTCTTGATAGATTTCCTCAATGGGTCATCAGAGACACGCTCTGATAGAATAGAAAGTTGGCGGCTTGAGTTTAAAAGTTCTTGATTAAGTTCTTCTGGCAATAATGAAATTCTTCTATCCATTTCACTCTTTTGAAACTGCTCTGTATCAAACAAATGAGCACGTACAATAAGGCGCATACCTACGGACAAAGTCTCTTGGAGATTCAAAAGATTATTCCTTTGGAATTCTCTTGCCTTTTCAAATCGCTCAAGAATAGAAGCACTTTGTTGCAACTTACGTGCGTTTGATGAAGTAATGACAGTAGTAAGGATGCTAGTGCCTGCCCCTACAACTGCGCCAATGACTGTTCCAATAAACGCCCAAGTTAAAGGTTCCACTAGTTCTCTAACCTCCGAACCAAACAGTTATTAGAGCCCGATGTATTTGAAAACTGGATTTTATCATTTCATTTGAGCCTATTTAGTAGAGTTGAGGCAATCATACTTAAATTTGAAATTATTTACAAATGGACTATGTATTTCAATTATTCCCCTTTCAATATTTTAAGTACTAAACTAAATTACGAAAATTTAATAAGTATTGAAAACAATTTAGGATCACGATAGTCTTCTGATTTCCCTTATACATCGCTGAGGAACGGAATAAAATTTAGGATTAGCGAAATAACTGTCCGAGCGTAGCGAGTTTTATTGAGCCCTGAATTTTATGAGTACCGAAGGAAGCCATCGGTCGATGTATTGGGGTGTCATTCTTTTGGATACTTTTCTTGGACAAGCAAGAAAAGTATCAATAGTTCTTTGTTACTTTGAATAAAGTAATCTACCTTGCAATACTCCTGGTACTGGCTTTGATGAAGTCCACCATAATCTGAACGGATTGTTGTTCATCGGCGAGTTTTTGCATTTCAACAAGTGCCTCTTCCAGCATTAAATCAGATTTATAAAGCAAGCGAAAGGCTTTTTTGATTGCAGTGATATCAGCTTGGGTAAATCCTCGGCGTTTGAGTCCTTCGATATTGATGGTTCTCGGTTTTGCCGGATTGCCATGTGCCATGATATATGGCGGTAAGTCTTTTTGAAAACCTGTATCCATTGCTGTAAATGCATGAGCTCCAATTCGGCAAAATTGATGCAATTTAGTGAATCCTCCAAGTATCACATAGTCATCCAGATGCACATGACCGGCAAGTGTTGTTCCATTAGCGATGATGATATTATCTTTTAACACGCAATCATGTGCGATATGCACATAAGCCATAATCCAGTTGTTGTTGCCAATCTTGGTCACTCCTTGATCATCAACGGTGCCACGATTGATAGTGACATATTCACGAATAGTATTGTTGTCACCGATAATGGTTCGGGTTTCTTCGCCTTTATATTTTTTATCTTGCGGCTCTTCACCAATCGATGCAAACTGGAAGATTCGGTTGTTTTTACCGATTTCAGTATGTTTTCCAATGGTGACATGAGATTTAATTTCAGTCCCTGAACCGATGGTCACATTACCTTCGATAATGCAATAAGCGCCAACTTTGACATCATCTGCCAGTTGAGCGGTCGAATCAATAATCGCTGTTTTATGTATCATAATAATTTATTAACTTTTACTGGCACAGAGTAATTCAGCCTGAGCCACGGTTTTGCCGTCAACGGTTGCATGACAGGCGTACTGAACCATATTTCGCATTGTCCGTTTAATGGTTGCATGCAGGTGAAGTTGGTCTCCTGGAACAACGGTCTTGGTAAATTTCGCTTTATCCACTTTCACCAAATAATAAATTTTATCATTGCTTTCCCCTTCTTCCATTGATAGTCCCGACAAAACACCGGATGCCTGAGCCATTGCTTCAATTATCAGCACGCCGGGCATCACCGGATGATTAGGAAAATGTCCTGTGAAATGAGGTTCATTGAAGGTTACATTTTTAATGGCTGTAATTGATTCTCCTTTTTTATAGCTAATCACCTTGTCCACTAACAAAAAAGGATAGCGGTGTGGCAGTAAACGAAGAATTCTTTCCACATCAACCACTTCATTCATATTATTTTCTTCAGTCATTTATGTCCCCTAAATACTTTATTTAATCTTTTTTTCCAGATTTCCAAGTCGTCTGGCAATGCTATCTAATTGTTTGAAACGAACGGCACTTTTACGCCATTCTGTTGTTTCTTGAATTGGAGCAACTGAGCTGTAACTGCCTGGTCGTTTGATTGAGTGTGTTACTAATGCCATGGATTGTAAAATGACATTATCACAAACTTCGAGGTGTCCTAATATTCCAACGCCACCACCAACCATACAATTTTTGCCGATTTTTGCAGAACCAGCAACTGCTGAGCAACCAGCCATTACTGTATGAGCTCCGATATGGACGTTGTGGGCTATTTGTATTTGATTATCCAATCGCACATCATCTTCTAAAATAGTGTCTTCGATGGTTCCTCGATCAATCGTTGTATTGGCACCAACTTCGCAATCGTTGCCAATTCTAACTGATCCAAGCTGTGGAACTTTTATCCAACCCTCAACATCTCGTGCCAAACCAAATCCTTCGGCTCCAATAATTGCTCCGGGATGTAATATTACTCTGTCTCCAATACTGCAATCACAAGAAACCACTACATTGGGTTTAAAAACACAGTCTTTACCTATTTTACAGTTATTACCGATAGTTACCCGGGCTTCAAGATTGGTTCCTTCTCCAATTTCTGTATTTTCGCCAATAATTGAATAAGGACCAACATTTACATCTTTACCAATTTTAGCAGTTTTAGCTATGACTGCTGTTGGGTGAATTTCTGAATGTTTATTCGTATTTGTTTGCAGTAATGTTGCAACTTTTGCATAAGTCACATAAGGATTCTCTGAAATCAGTTGGTTTCCTGTAAATTTATCCGAACTTTGCGGATTTAATATGACAATTCCTGCATTGGTCTGATTCAATTGAGATGAATATTTTGAGTTGGAAAGAAAACTGATTTGATGATTTTGAGCTTTTTCGAGTGTTCCGACAGAGGAAATTACTTTGTCAGCATTTCCTTTAAATTCAAGTTTAAATTGTTTGGCAAGTGTACCGAGACTAATTTCCATTCGTGTTGCTTTTCTCTTTTAAAACCTGCAATATTTCCTGAGTGATGTCCATATTGTCATTGACATACAAAATTGCATTGATAAGGATAGCATCATAACCGTTTTCAACGGCATATTGTTTAACCACTTGATTAAGTTCTTCCTCAACTTTAGCTAAAACAATATTGTTCCGAATGTTGATAGCATCTTTTAGGTCTTCCTTAGCACGACTGATTTGTCTTTCAAGAATTCTGGCTCGTTCTTGTAATTTGCTTAATTCCGTAAAAGACATAATTGCACCATCTTTGGTAATCCTGTTTTCAAGAATTTCCAAATCAGACTCCTGTTGCTCTATTTTACTGTACTCCAGTTCAAACTCAGATGTGATTGAGACTCGAGCCTGATTAATTTGTGGTGAACTGTTAATCAGTGTTTCCATATCCACAAAGCCAATTTTGCCTTGTGCTAAAACTGAAGAACCAAACCCAAGCAAAATTATTAGTTGTAATACTTTCATCAGACTAAGTTTGGATGCTTCTTGTTTCATACCATAATGTTAAATCAGAATGTGTTACCAAATGAGAACTGAACAGTCTCAGTATCATCATATTTATCATCATTAAACGGATAAGCAAAGTTGATGATGATCGGTCCGATAGGAGCCTGCCACTTCAACGCCAAACCGGTCGAATGTCTGAACTCACGAGCTTCAAAATCATCAAATTTACTGAATACATTTCCAAAATCCCAAAACCATGCCAAGCGAGCTGTATTCCCTGCTTTTGCAAATGGAGTTGGGAAAACCAACTCAACGGAACCAACTGTTTTCAAACTTCCTCCAACAGGATCACCCGGTTTTGAAGTTAATGGTAAATCAGGATACTCGTCTATCAAAACGGATGATTTCGGACCTAGAGTATTATCACGATAACCTCTGACGGAGCTCACTCCACCAGCAAAAAAGTTTTCAAAGAACGGTAGTTTATCGGATTCTCCGTAACCATCACCGTAACCGATTTCTCCTGTCAATGATAGAGTCAGGTTATCTGTGAGCGGAAATAGTTTATTTGTTTTCGCTTCAAATTTGTAAAACTCGGCCGTACTTCCCGGGGTTGAAAACTCTGCTCCCAATCGATAATATGAACCTCTTGTAGGGTTAAAATATCGATTCCGGCTATCGCGTGACCAACGAGCTTCTGCTTTCAAAAATGTGAACGACTTTCTCACTTCAAAAGGTATTAACTCACCATCACGGACTCCTATCGGATCAGTTGGAGGCAGTTGATCTTGTGGTTCAGGTAAACAGTCTGAACCATTCCACTCCACACCTGTTGGTAATAATGGTTGTGTTGAATAGGTATATCCGCCAAGAGCACATAAATCTGAAAATATCAATGATGCCGTCGAACCTAAAAATGCTTTCACTGATTTTCTTTCATAAGCCAACCGGGTAAATATTCTATCGTACTCTGAAATCGGGAAACTCATTTGCATTCCTACACCACCGTTACTGGAGCTGTATCGAGCAATATTAGCTTCTCCAAAGTTTGAAGTTGAGTAATTCACACTAAATCCTCTGGAGATACCATCATCCGTGTAATAAGGGTTTTCATAGAAAACATTCAACTGTTTGAAGTAACTACTATTATTCACAGCAAATGATAAGGTGTTGCCGGTTCCCAAAAGATTCTGTAACGATACAGATACAGCCGTATTGATACCTGTCACCTGAGAGTAACCGACTGAAAACGTAAACTGTCCGGAGTTTCTTTCCTTGATTGTGACTTCGACATCAACCTGATCGTCTGTTCCCGGAACTTTTGGAGTTTCGATTTCAACTTCTTCGACAAATGGCTGTTGTTGTAAACGTATTTTTGAACGCTCTACTAATGATTTAGAATACCAACCACCTTCAAACTGACGCATTTCACGTCTTAAAACCTCATCCTTAGTTTTTATATTACCGTTAAAATTAATCTTTCTGACGTAAACTCTTTTCCCGGGACTGACATAATAAGTCATGTCAACCACAAGTTTTTCTTCATCAATTTCCGGAACAGGAGTGATTTCGGCAAACGCATATCCCACATTTCCTAGAACCAACTTCATTCTTTCAGAGGTTGCTTCAGTTAAATTTCGAGCAAAAATTTCACCTTTTTCAGAGACAATTAATCTTTCGAATATTTCTTTATCAAGCACCATATCACCGGTCACCTTCATCTCACCGAAAGTGTATTGTTTACCTTCGCTGATATTGATAGTGATATATATCGCTTTTTTATCTTGGCTAATTGTGACTTGTACGGACTCGACATTAAAGTCGATATAACCTCTATCCATGTAATAGGATTTCAGTTTTTCCAAATCACCATTGAGTTTTTCTTTTGAGTACTGGTCATCTGATGAGTACCAAGATAATAAATTGGTTGTATCTGACTCAAATGTATCTATTAATTCTTCATCTGTAAAGACCGTGTTACCCACAACCTTTATGTGTTTAATTTTTGCAGCTTTGCCTTCATCAATGTCGATATTCACTCTTACGCGATTACGATCAAGTTCTTTTACCTTTGCATCAACGACTACATTGTATTTACCGCGTGAATAATACTGTCTGACTAATTCATTTTGCACACGATCCAATTGCAACTTATCAAACACCTCACCTTCAACAAGTCCAATATCACGCAAGCCTTTTAAAAGTTCTTCCGTTTTAATTGCTTTATTACCATCAATATCAATCGATGCGATTGCTGGCCTTTCGGTGAGACTGACAACCAAAACTGAACCATCTCTTGAAATTTTCACATCACTGAAATATCCGGTTCTGAATAGGGATTTAATTGAACGTGTAACGCTGCTTTGTGTGACAGTATCACCTTTTTCAATTGGCAGGTATGTAAATATTGTTCCATGTGAAATTCTGTCAGCACCAACCAGTCGAATATCCTCAACTTCAAACGATTCAAATGCAAATCCGACAGAACTTAAACTCAGTAGTGTTATCAACAATAATGATTTAATCATAATTTCTTTTCTTTATTAATTTTTTATTTGAAGATTACTCTTCACTAATATTTCGACAGACTATTTTATGTTACCAGTCTTAAAATGTCGTTATAAAATGCAATTGACATGAAACAAAGTAGAAAAATTATTCCTATTGTTTGTCCTTTCAATTGAAATTCTTCAGATAAAGGAGCTCCTTTTATCTTTTCAAATAATAAAAATACCAACTGCCCACCATCAAGTATTGGGATAGGCAGCAAGTTAATAATTCCCAAACTCAAACTCACCAAACCCAGAAAACCCAAAAACCATGCCACTCCTCTGGATGCGGAATCATTGGCTACCTGAGCTATGGTAATTGGACCGGACAAGTTCTTTAATGATGCCTTTCCGGTGACAATTTTGCCCATCATTTCTACTGAAACTGTAATCATTCGCCAAGTTTCATTAAAAGCTGCCGGTACAGCATCAAGCAAGCCATAAGAGTTACTGAATACCAATGAACGATAAAACTCTCTGGACTCCTCATCCGTTTGTTCTGATGAAATACCAATAATCCTGCGATTCTTATCAATTTCATCAAAAACACTTTGCGAGATAGTAACATTAAAAGTATTACCATTTCGTAAAATCAACAGATTTAATTCACCCTTAATATACTTATTGATTTTCTCTACTACTGCATACCAATCCGGTGTCTCTTCGCCGTTAATTTCCAGTATAACGTCCCCTGCTTTAATTCCGGCAATCTCAGCAGGTTTGCTCTCAGCAACACCGTCCACGCGATTGGAGATTGGGACTCTCCATGGATTAATCCCAATATAATCAAACAGTTCTGTCTCTTCAATATCATCGGGCAACTTTGAAAGCGGGAGTTGCAAATCATAAACATAACCATCGTCACGTTTAACTTTCATACTGATGTCTTGTCTATCCAATCCATTGGTTATTAACTCTAAGCTCACATCCTGCCAAGTTTTTACTTCGTAACCATTGAGTTCAACGATTTGATCTTTTTCCAAAACACCAGCTTGTAGCATTATTTTTTGTGGCTCGCCGATGGTAGGATGAATTTCATTTTTACCGTAAACAAACATCATCCAAAACATCAATACTGCCAAGATAAAATTAAAACCCGGTCCGGCAAACATGATCAATGATTTCTGCCAAATCGGTTTGCTGTTATAAGTCAAATTCTTATCGGCTTCAGTTACAATAACATCCGGATCTCGGGTATCCAGTAATTTGACATAGCCACCTAGTGGAATCGGAGCGATACCGAATTCGGTTCCGTGTTTATCTTTTCGCGACCAGAAAAACTTGCCGTAGCCAATACTAAATTTAAGGATTTTGACTCCAAATTTTTTAGCAACCCAATAATGTCCATACTCATGGAAAGTGACTAATATTCCAAGAGTGACAATCATCCACCAAACTGAACTGATAAACTCTAACATGATTCTTAATTGACAATTAATTGTGAGGTCAGACTTCTGACTTCAATATCCAATTCTAATAACTGCTCCAGACTTGAGACAGGCTCAATACTAACATGTTCCAGAACTTTTTGGTTAATTTCTGCAATTGAAGTGAATGGTATTTTATGATTTAAAAAAGCATCGACAACCACTTCGTTTGCAATATTCAATACCGCCATTGCTGTTCCACCGGATTCAATGGAATCTCTGGCTAATCTCAAACATGGAAATTTGTGATAATCCGGCTCAATAAAATTCAGTTTTCCATGCTCAAGTAAATTTATGGTCTTGGCTCCTGATGTCAATCTGTCGCCCAAACCCAAGCCGTAAGAAATCGGAATTCGCATATCCGGTTCTCCGAGTTGAGCCAACAAGGAGCCATCTTTAAAACAGACCAGCGAATGAATAATACTCTGTGGATGAACATGCACATCAATTCTGTTGATTGGCATATTAAACAACCAATAAGCCTCTATCACTTCCAGACCTTTATTCATGAGCGTTGCAGAATCAACGGAAATTTTCCTGCCCATATCCCAATTCGGATGCGCACATGCCTGCTCCGGGGTGATATGAGAAAATTCCTCAATTGGTTTGTTCCAAAACGGTCCACCGGAAGCCGTCAGAATGATTTTATCGACACTTTTGGGTGTTTCTCCAATCGAATAATTATCAGGTAAACATTGATAAATGGCATTATGTTCGCTATCCAAAGGGATTATGTTCGATTGGGATTTTTTTGCTGCCGACATGACCAGATCACCGGCAACTACTAAAGCTTCTTTATTAGCTAACAACAAATCTTTACCTGCTTTTACAGTCGCCAATACCGGTTTCATTCCCGCACTTCCAACTATAGCTGCCACGACCATATCCACTTCGGGTAAAGTGCAAATCGTTTCAAGTTCACTTTCACCAGCCAAAACTTTGGTTTTAATATTTAAATTTGAAATATTTTCAGCTAATTGAAGGTATAACGATTCATCCGAAATCACTACATATCGAGGATTAAATTTTTCACAAAGCTTAGTTAATTTATCGACATTTTTGTGACCACTAATCGCAACCAGATTAAATTTCTCAGGATGCCTGGCAATAATATCCAAAGTGCTGTCACCAATCGAACCGGTTGCTCCTAAAACAACCAGATTTTTTGGGGAATTGGACATTGCGGTTTACAACTTCAGAAAATGTATAAATGCAAAATAAAAAGGCGAAGCAGCAATTAGTGAATCAAATCGATCCAGAAATCCACCATGCCCGGGTAATAAATGACCACTGTCTTTTACCTGTGCCTGTCTTTTCAATAAACTGGCAAATAAATCTCCAATCACAGATACAACAGCAATGATGGGAAAAGCGACAACAAAATACAACCAATCCTGATTGAGCCATCCGGCAACAAAATAACCAAATACAGCGGTAAATACCAAAGCACCGATGAGACCTTCAATCGTTTTTCCCGGGCTGATTTGTTTGGCAAGTTTATGTTTTCCAAAACTTTTTCCCGAAACATAAGCCCCAATATCAGCAATCCAAATCAATAAAAATAAAAACAATGTTATCAAATGACCATTCGGGCTCATTTTATGCAAGGTTAACATTGACGCTGCAAATAGTAGCAAAACACCAACTCCTAACGCATATTTTACAGTGTATTTGTCTTTTCCTCCTTGTGGATTGAAAAGCCAAAACAAACATATCATCCATAAAATGATTGCTGAAATGAAAATCCTTTCTGCTTCAATCACAATAAATGTTGAATACTCGAATAGGAAAATGCAAGTTGTAATCACTGTCGCTACAATCAAGGAATTCACTTTGGCATTTCGAACAATCTGGCACCATTCATAGCAAATCATGAACGAGATTAATGCAATTAATGTGGTAAACGCCAGTGTGTTCCCATACCAAATAATCGCCAGCACTGCCGGCCCAAGTAAAATTGCAGTTAAAATTCGTTGTTTAAGCATTTTTTTGTTCTTTTATTTGTTTTGAAGTTTTACCAAAACGACGCTCTCTTTGTTGAAAATCGAGAATCGCATCATTCAAACAATTTCCATCAAAATCCGGCCATAAAACTTCTGTAAAATATAACTCGGAATAAGCGAGTTGCCACAATAGAAAATTTGAAATTCTTTGCTCACCACCGGTTCTTATGAGCAAATCCGGATTTGGTATATCCGTGGTACAAAGAAATTGTTCAAATACTTTTTCGTCAATCTGATTTGCGTCAAATTGATTGTTTAGAACTTGCGTACAAATTTGTTTGGCAGCATTAACTATATCCCAGCGCCCACCATAGTTAATTGCAATAGTGAGAGTCATTTTATTATTACTTGATGTTAAGTCAGAAACATGTTCCATGCGTTTTCTTAAGCCTTCTGAAAACCTCTCAAGATCTCCAACGAATCTCAGTTTAACGCCATTTTCATGCAATTCGGGAACTTCTTTTTTCAGTGCACGGGTGAATAATTCCATCAAACGGGAAACTTCCTTTTGCGGGCGAGACCAGTTCTCACTGCTAAAAGCAAAAAGAGTTAAGTATTTGATTCCAAGTTTTGATGCTTGTTTGATGGTTTTGCGTACAGATTCAACCCCTGCTTTGTGGCCTGTTGTTCGATACTTATTTCTTTGAGTTGCCCAGCGACCGTTGCCATCCATAATAATGGCAACATGTTGCGGGATTTTTGATGTTTCAGAATTCAAGGCTCAGGCTCAAAAAAGTACTTGAACTAGACTTCCATCAATTCTTTTTCTTTTTCCTGAACCACTGAGTCCACTTTAGCAACAAATTGATTAGTCAATTCTTGCACTTGTTGCTCAGAACCATGAAGTTCATCTTCTGTGATTTCTTTTTCGTTTTGTAAGGTTTTTAAATGCTGGTTCGCATCTCTGCGGATGTTACGGATAGCAATTTTGCAATTCTCGCCATGCCCGTGAACCACTTTTACCATTTCCTTTCTGCGTTCTTCAGTTAATGGTGGTAATGGAAGCCTGATAACCATGCCGGCACTAACAGGATTCAAACCCAAAGATGAGGTCATTATGGCTTTCTCAATCGGAGCAACCATGTCTTTTTCCCAAGGTGTGATTGTTAAAGTTCTGGAATCCGCAACCGCAACATTGGCGACCTGATTGATTGGTGTCGCATTGCCATAGTAACTGACTGTCAATCCATCAATCAATGCTGTATTCGCACGACCGGTTCTGACCCCTGCCAAATCACCTTTCAGAGATTCAACACTTTTGCCCATTCTTGTTTTTGCATCTTCTAGAATTTCGTTAATCATCACATCACCTTTATTAATTTTGAACAATCGTTCCGATATTTTCGCCTTTTACAATTTTCATCAGTGCGCCGGATTGACCCATATTAAAAATACGAATTGGCATTCCTTGATCTCTACATAAAACAACAGCCGCAGTATCCATAACTGCAAGTTTATTTTCAATCACTTCATCGTAAGTCAGCGTATCATATTTAATGGCATTATTATCTTTTACCGGATCGGCAGAATACACACCATCAACCTTGGTAGCTTTTAATACCACTTCAGCGTTGACTTCAATTGCTCGCAAACTGGCGGCAGAATCAGTTGTAAAAAATGGGTTTCCGATTCCTGCAGCAAATACCGTAATATTCCCTTTTTCCAGATGTCTGATGGCTCGACGACGAATATAATCCTCGCAAACCTCGTGAATTTGAATCGCTGACATCACTCGAACTTTCGTTCCTTGTTTCTCAATTGCATTTTGCAATGCCAATGAATTCATGACTGTTGCCAGCATTCCCATGTGATCGCCCGTTACACGATCAATACCTGATTTGGCAAGACCGGCTCCGCGAAAAATATTCCCGCCACCGATAACGATACCAACTTGAACACCGAGTTGGTGTATTTGATGAATTTCCTCTGCAATCCTGTTGATTACTTTAGGATCAATACCGTAATCCTCCTCGCCCATGAGTGCTTCACCACTGAGTTTGAGGAGGATACGTTTATATTTTAATGAATTACTCTCCACGAGCCTGTGCCATTACCTCTTCTGCAAAGTTATCTTCTTTTTTCTCGATTCCTTCGCCAACTTCCATACGGGTAAATGATAACACATCTGCTCCTGAGCTTTTCAATAATTTTTCTACTGTCACATCCGGATCTTTTACAAAAGCTTGTCCGTACAATGTGATTCCTGCCAAAAACTTACGCAATCTGCCACCAATCATTTTTTCAACGATTTCAGCAGGCTTGCCGCTTTCTTCAACTTGTGCCATTAAAATTTCTTTTTCTTTTGCAACAACTTCAGCAGGGACATCAGATTCTTTAACAAAATCAGGATTAACTGCCGCGATGTGCATAGCAATGTCTTTTGCTAATTCAGCATCATCTTTACTTAAATTAACAACAACACCAATTTTTACTCCATGCAAATAGTGAGCAAAGATACCTTCGCTTGCTTGCATTTGAGTAATGCGTCTAACCTGAATATTTTCACCAATTTTTGCAACAAGTGCTTCTCTGACAGTCTCTAAATCACCGCCTTCGACAGATTGAGTCATTAATTCAGCAACATCTTCCGTGCCTGATTGCACTGCGGCATTGACTACTTTATCAGCGAATAACAGGAAATTAGCATCTTTAGCAACAAAGTCTGTTTCACTATTGATTTCAACCATTGTTACTTTTTTACCATCATCTGAAATAGCAATTTTGATGACACCTTCAGCCGCAACACGGCTTGATTTTTTAGCTGCCTTTGCTGCTCCAGATTTGCGCATTTCTTCGATTGCTACTTCAATATCTCCGTTTGAAGCTACCAATGCATTTTTACATTCCATCATACCGGCACCGGTACGCTCTCTTAGTTCTTTAACCATTGAAGCTGTTATGCTCATGTTTAAATCCTCTTGTTATATTATAATTTTCTAGTATCTCAGTTAATAAATAACCCTAGGGTTTGTGACCGAAGGGTTATCACTTTTCTGTTCGAAGAAGATTAGTCTTCTTTA
>JAGRJO010000359.1 GCA_020442725.1 Lysobacterales bacterium | reverse complement strand
GTTAATTGTTTTGTGAATAAATAATATGTTCTTCGATGTTGAAAAAATAATAATCGCCGATGACCATCCTATGTTCAGAATTGCATTGAAACAATCAATCACTTCTGATTATGAAAATTGCGATATTATTGAATGCGAATCACTCGATGACCTACGCAAACAAGTAAAAGAAAACGACGAAGCGGACTTATTGATTTTAGATTTGAACATGCCCGGAGCTGATGGTTTTTCTTCTCTGAGTTATATGCAATCGAATTATCCGAATATACCTGTCATCATGATTTCTGGGGTTGAAAAAGCAGAAATCATCAGACAGGCAAAGACTTTTGGAGCACTCGGCTATATCAGTAAATCCGCAAATATTGAATCAATACGAGCCGGGATTCGCTCAGTTCTTGAAGAAAATTTGTTTTTTCCTGAAGAAATCGACTTTGCTTCTCCACTTGACAATGAAGAAATCAAACAAATCACTCAAGCTGTTTCAGAACTAACACCGCAACAATACAAAGTTCTGCAAATGATTAAACAAGGTCTTCTCAACAAACAAATCGCTTATGACTTGCACATCACCTAGGCTACAGTCAAAGCCCATGTCACAGCAATCATGCGAAAATTAAATGTGAACAACAGAACGCAGGCTGTTATGAAAGTAACTTCAATTGAGTTGGCTGAGTAAAATATTCTGTATTAATTCGATTCATGTAAAAATCATTCTTCGTTCTCGGTTTTCTTAAAATCAGTGTTGGATTCTTTAGATTTTCTCACAATATTCAGATGCACATCTCGCTGAGGGAAAGGAATTTCAATTCCATACTTTTTAAATGCGGTATCCAATTCCCAGTTATAATAGTTTTTTATCCTGTTCGGTCGTCTCAGTCCATAGTGGGCAACCCAAACTAACAACAAATAATTCACACTATTATCACCAAACTCCATCAACCAGACATCCGGTTCTTTACCGTGAATATTATGTAAAGTGTATTGAACATTGTCAGCCGCTTCCAAAGCTGCCTTTTTCACTAATTCTTTATCTGTACCATAGGCAACCCCAAATGGAATTTTAATCCTGCGAATGGACTCTTTGAGCGTCCAGTTAATGATTTTG